>NZ_LOQI01000001.1 GCF_001517915.1 Oceanivirga salmonicida
TATTACCATCTTTCGCTTTATAATTAAGAGTTACAGCCTGAGCCTTTATTGTAATTCCCTTTTCTCTTTCAAGATCCATAGTATCTAAAAGTTGCTCTTTCATTTCACGCTCTGTTACAGTTCCAGTAGACTGTATAAGTCTATCTGCTATTGTAGATTTACCATGATCTATATGAGCAATAATAGAAAAATTTCTTATGTATTTTTTATCTACCATTATTTATTATCTCCTTTTATATTTTTCTTTTCCATGTGGATTATTAAGAACTATTTCTATTACTTCATCTCCATTTTGAACTTCATACTCATGATTTTCTCCCATGAATACACTCTTAACAACTTTTAAAGAATGATTTTTTTCGTTATATTTAATAGATTCAGGTCTTATAACTACTCTAACACTATCATTAACTTCATAATCTACTACTTCTTTTACAGTATAAGTTGACCCTAATATATTAAGTGTAGTACTATCATCTGTTTTATTAGTTATAGTTGCATCTAATATATTAGCTCTTCCTATAAATTTAGCAACAAATTCACTATTAGGTTTTTGATATATCTCACTAGGACTACCTACTTGTGCAATGTTACCGTCTTTCATTATTACTATTTTATCTGATAAAGCCATTGCTTCTGCTTGGTCATGAGTTACATATATAGAAGTTATACCTAATTCTTGTTGAAGTTTTCTTATTTCATCTCTCATGTGTAATCTTAATTTAGCATCTAAATTCGATAAAGGTTCATCAAATAATACTACTTCTGAATTCATTATTAAAGCTCTTGCAAGCGATACTCTTTGTTGTTGTCCACCTGACATTTGAGATGGTACACGCTTAGCAAAGTCTTCCATTTTCATTAATTTCAAAATATTGTCTACTCTTTGATTTATTTCTTCACGACTTCTTTTTTGTAATTTTAATCCATAGGCTATATTATCATAAACATTCATATGTGGGAATAATGCATAGTTTTGGAAAACCATTGAAATCCCTCTTTTATCTGGGCTTAAATATGCTATATCTCTATCATTCATAGTTATATGACCAGAAGATGCATTTTCAAAACCTGCTATCATTCTTAAAGTTGTTGTTTTCCCACAACCAGAAGGTCCTAAAAGACAGATAAATTCTCCTTCATATATTTTAAGATTAATATTATTTACTGCTGTTACAGTTCTTTCCTTTGTTTTAAAAATCTTTGTAAGATTTTGTATATCTAATTTAACTTGTTTTTCGTTCATCTTGTTCTCCTATTTTTCTCTTGGTTTCATTAAAAATATCATAACTTTAACAAACATCATAAATACTGAAACTATTAATATCAGAATAGTACAATATGCCGATGCTATACCTATTCTACCTTGATCAACATTATCCATAATTATTGGTGTTAATAGTTTCCATTTTGCAGATATTAAAAATACTACTGTTGAAACCAATGTCATAGATCTTGCAAAAGAATAAATTAACCCTGTTAAAAATGCTTCTCTTATCATAGGTAAAGTAACTCTAATAAATGTTGTTGCTGAATTAGCACCTAAAATAGTTGATGCCTCTTCTATACTAGGGTCTATTTGATTAAGTGCGGCTACACCAGATCTAACTCCAACAGGTAATGATCTAATAATAAATGCCATTATTATTATAAATGCTGTACCAGTTAATGTTGGTATTAATTTAATACTAGTAAATGGTATATTATATATTTTATTATAACTTAATGCAAATCCTATACCTATTATAGTTCCAGGTATTGCTAATCCCATCATTACAGTAAATTCTATTAAACTTTTTCCTATAAATTTCTTTCTTACTATTAAAAAAGCTATTATCATAGAAAATATTGATGCAAAAAATGTTGCAATTAATGCCAATGTTGTTGTTGTAATAATAGGTGCTAGTCTATTTGTAAATTTCCATATTTCTTTATAATTATATAAACTTATACTATTATCAATTCCAAATAATTTAGTAAATGAACTAATAGGTATTAATATGTACATACCTATTACACATAATGATAATATACTAATTACAGTAGTTGCTACTCCTACAATTCTTTTATCTTTTATAACATCTCTTTCTCTTGATGCTTTACCAGTTACTGTTATATATGATTTTGAATTAATATAATATCTTTGTAAAGCAAACATAGAAATAGAAATACTTAATAATACCATTGATAAAGCAGATGCTAATCCTAATTGATAATTTCCTACACCTTCTTGGAAAATTTTAACTGCTATTGTTGTAAATTTACCACCTATAACAAAAGGATTTGCATAATCAGCTATTGATTGTATAAACACTAATAAAAATGCATTAGCAAGCCCTGGTGCCATTAAAGGTAATGTTACTGTTGTAAATACTTTAAATCTATTTGCTCCTAAACTTCTTGATGCTTCTTCAACTGATGGATCAATATTAGATAATAATCCTACTAGCATCAAATATGCAATAGGGAAAAAACTTAATACTTGAACTATAACTAGTCCGTGAAAACCATATATATCATAGTCTATACCTAAAAATCCCTTAGTTATTATTCCATTTCTTCCAAAAAGTAATATAGCAGATAATGCTACTACAAATGGTGGTGAAATTATAGGTAATAGTGCTATAAAATCAAACATTTTTTTAAATCTAATTTTTATATATACATTAATATAAGCAAATATAAAACCTATAATTAAAGATATTATTCCTGTTGTAACTCCCAATTTTATAGTATTTATTATAATTCTTACATTTCCTGACATTGTAAATGAGTCTATATAATTTCCAAAATTAATTCCGTTATTTGTTAAACTTTCTAATAAAATATTCCAAAGCGGTATTAATATAAAAAAACATACTGTAAATATTGAAAATAATATCGTAATCAGTAAAATAGGATCGCTAAAACTTCTTCTTACTGATACAACTGCTCTTTTAAACATGATACTCCTTCCCAAATTAAAACTACACCCATTTATAGGGTGTAGCATATTTATATTTCCCAATAAAACACCTTATAATTATTTTGTTGGTATTGCTGAACTTGTTTCTCTTGTAAATCTTTCAACTAATTGTTTTCTATTCATTCCTGCCCATTCAAAATCATATTTAATTAATTTAGTATCTTTAATTGGATCTGCTTCCTTAGGGTTCACAGCATTTTCGTTAGTTAAAAATTGGAATGAACCTACTGTTTGTCCTTTTTCTTGAACTTCCTTAGTTAATACCCAGTCAATAAATTTCTTAGCTGCTTCTGGGTTTGGTGCATTCTTAAGTAATGCAACTGCACCTATTTCATAACCAGTTCCTTCGCTAGGTGCTGCTATAATAATATCACTATAACCTTCTTTTTGATATTTAATAGCATCGTGTAAGAAAGTAATTCCAATAGCTGCTTCTCCCGAACCTACCATTCTTCCTGGTGCTGTTCCTGATTTAGTATATTGTCTTATTTGACCATTTAATTTTTTGAAGTATTCCATAGCTTCGTCTTCACCCATAAGTTGAACTAATGTTGCAAGCATAGTATATGCTGTTCCTGATGAACCTGGATGCGCTACTACTATTTCTCCTTTTAATTTAGGATCTAGTAAATCTTGCCAAGATTGAGGCATTTTTATACCTTTTTCTTCTAATACTTTTTTGTTTCCAACAAATCCTAGGTAACCAACATAAATTCCTGTCCATCTACCATCGTCACCTGATTTAAATTGAGGTTTAATTTCTCCATGAGTTTTAGAAACATAAGGTTCTATCAATCCTTCTGCATCTGCTGCTATAATTCCATCAACTGGTCCACCGTACCAAACTGATGCAACCATATTATTTTTTTCTGCTTTTAATCTAGCTAGTGTTTCTCCACTACTCAATCTTACAAATTCAGCAGGAATTCCTGTTTCCTTAGTAAATTCTTGTGCTACCATAGCTGCATGATCTTCTTGTAAACCTGCGTAAAATACTAATTTTTCTTCACTTTTTACATTAGCTTCAGTATTTCCACCACATGAAAATGCTAAACCAATTAAAAAAATACTTGTTAATAATTTTTTCATGATTCCTCCAATACTTTTTAATTTTACGATATAGTATACCACAATTTTTTGAATTTAGGTAGTCCTAAAACTAAAATTTATAATGTTCAAAATTGAACTGACATAAAAAAATGCTACATATTATAAGAACATGTAACATTTATTTTTATCATTAATTTTCTACTATTTTAATTTTTTACCAATTAAATATGAACTAGTTATTGCAAAAACGTGTAAAACAAATAATAATACTAAGTATATATTAAATGGTATGAATTTTACTATAGGTAATATGTAATCACTTAAATACATAAAGTTAGTTCCCAATCTTACATTCCAGAAATGTGCATTAATAATTGCTATAACAAGTAAGATTAGACTTAATATATATCCTTTAAAACTTACTCTATGATTGTAATACTTATATCCATATATTATTGTTGCTAATATAAGACTATGTGTTAAAAAGAAAAATATTACATATGAATATGTCGTAAATACAAATGATGTAGGTATTAATAAAGTTAAAAATGCTCCATATCCCCAACAATATATCATACTAAACATATATTTGTTTCTTGTTATTAAATATATCCCACTTAATAATATTGATATATTACAAAAATGAAATGGTAAAGATTCAAATGGTGGGTATTTTTCTACAAATACTCTTAAATATATATCAAACATTTTGGCAAGTATTATAAATACACCTAGAAATTTACCGTATTTTTTCTTATCAAATGGCTTTGCTAACACGAAAAGCATAATTGTAATTATTAAGGCTAAACCTAATCCCATTAAATGGGGTTTATTAAATAAGCCCATTTTATAACTATTTAGCATTTACTAACCTTTCCGTATCCATAGCTATCATTAATTCTTCTGCTGTTTCAACTTTATATATCTTAACTTTTGAATTTTCCTTAGAGTAAAGTACATCTCCTGATATTCTTTGATTATTCTTTTCATAATCCAATTCTATACCTAGGAATTCTAATCCTTTACATATTCCTTCACGAGCAAGTGCTGCATTTTCTCCTATACCACCTGTAAATGCTATAGCATCAACTCCACCCATTGCTACTATGTATGAACCAATGAAATTTCTTACTCTATAACAGAACATTTCATATGCAAGTTTTGCTCTTGCATCTCCTGCTTGCATGTTTGTTTGTATATCTCTAAAATCAGAACTCTTACCAAATATTCCTAAAAATCCTGATTTTTTATTTAATCTAGTGTCCATTTCACTAGCATCTAAATTTCTTTTATTCATTATGTAAAGTGGTATTGCTGGATCTAAATCTCCGCATCTAGTTCCCATCATTATTCCACCTAATGGTGTAAGTCCCATAGATGTATCTATTACTTTTCCATTTTTAACTGCTGCTATTGAGGCACCGTTACCTAGATGACAAACTATTATTTTATTATCTTTTTTACCTAATAATTCATTAACTTTCATACTAACAAATTTATGAGAAGTCCCATGGAAACCATATTTTCTAACTTTAAACTCTTTATAATCTTCATCTGCTACTGGGTATCTATATGCATAATCTGGCATAGTTTGATGGAAAGCTGTATCAAATACTGCTATATTTGGAGTATTTGGTAATAACTCTCTCATAAGTTTAACTCCCATTAAATTAGCTGGATTATGTAATGGAGCTAAATCAGATACTTCTTCTATTTTTTCTATAATTTCATCTGTTATTATTGCAGATTCACTGAAATATTCTCCGCCATGAACTACTCTATGCCCTATAGCATCTAATTCAGAAATATCAGTTAAAACACCATTTTCTTTATCTTGTAATGTTTTTAAAACTACATTTATTGCTTTTGAATGATTTTGCATGTCCATAGGTTTTTCTATTTCGCTATATCCTGTAACAATATTTTTATATGTAAATATTTGATTATCTAATCCTATTCTTTCACATATTCCTTTCGCTATTGTCTTACTTCCATTTGTTTCTATTAACTCAAATTTAAGAGATGAACTCCCACTATTTATTACTAATACTTTCATTTTTTACCCCTTCCATAGCAGTAACTGCTACTACTCCTACTATATCTTCAAAACTACATCCTCTTGATAAATCATGAACTGGTTTATCTAAACCTTGTATAAATGGTCCTAATGCTTCAGCTTTTGCTAATCTTTGCACCAACTTATAACCAATATTACCAGCACTTAAATTAGGGAATATTAATACATTAGCATTCCCTGCAACTTTTGAATTTTTGGCTTTTAACTGAGCAACTTCTGGAACTATTGCAGCATCTAATTGTAATTCTCCATCAAATTCAAATTCTACATTTCTTTGTTCTAGTATTCTTTTTGCTTCTTGCATTTTTTCTACAACTTCTCCACCAGCACTTCCTTTAGTTGAATATGATAATAAGGCAAGCTTTGGTTCTTTTATTTTACCGATATTTTTTGCTGTTTGTACAGCAGATATAGCTATATCAGCAACTTGTTCTGCATTTGGTGTAGGTATAACTGCACAATCAGAGAATATTAAAGTTCCATTTTCTCCATAAGTGTTATCTTTTAATAACATTACAAATGCACTAGATACTGTTTTTAACCCTGGTTTTACACCTATTACTTGTATGGCTGCTCTTAATACTGATGCAGTTGGTGAATTTGAACCCGCTACCATACCTATAGCATAACCAAATCTTACTAACATTGCTCCAAAATATCTTGGTTCAGTTAACATTATTTCTTTTGCTTTTTCAAAAGTCATACCTTTTTTGGCTCTTAATTTTTCTAATTCACTAGCAAATTCATCAATTTTAGTAAATTTTTTAGGATTTATTATCTCAACTTTTGATATATCTAAACCATATTTTTTAGCATCAGATAGTATAGTTTCCTCATCGCCTACTAATATTATTTCTGCAAAATCTTCTTCTTGTATTCTAGCAGCTGCTCTTAATACCCTTTCATCTTCTGATTCGGGTAATACAACTTTTTTCTTATTAGTTTTTAATTCTGCTTTAAAACTTTCAATTAAATTAGACATAAACTTTCTCCTTTATCTATCAAATATTTCTTTTACAAAGTCTTTCGCCACAAATGGTTTTAAATCATTTATACCTTCTCCTACGCCTATAAATTTAATAGGTTTTTTTAATTCTTCTATTATTGGAAAAATGATACCACCTTTTGCAGTTCCATCATACTTCGTTAATATTATACCACTAATTTTGGCAATTTGATTAAAAATTTTTGCTTGTTCTAGTCCATTTTGCCCTGTTGTAGCATCTATAACCAACAAAGTTTCAATATGTGAACCTTTTGCTTTATCCTCAATTATCTTATTTATCTTAGATAATTCTTCCATTAAATTCTTTTTATTATGTAATCTACCTGCAGTATCTATTATTGCTACATCACATTTTTCCTTTATTGCATAATTTAGTGTGTCAAAAACAACTGCAGCAGGATCTGAACCTTTATTTTGTTTTATTAATTTAACATTTGTTCTATTAGCCCACTCTTGTAATTGTTCTATTGCTGCTGCTCTAAATGTATCTGCTGCTCCTAAAACTATGCTATATTTATTATTTTTCAACATATTAGTTATCTTACCAATAGAAGTTGTCTTTCCTACTCCATTTACACCTATAACAAATATTATATTAAGTTTCCCTTTTTCTATTGCTAAATCTATATTGTCAAACTTATTTAATTTTTCTATTAATATATTTTCTAATTCTTCATATACACTATTAGAATCCTTAAATTTTTGTTTTTCTAATTCTTCTATTATATTTATACTTGTTTGTATACCCATATCAGATTGTATTAAAAGTTCTTCTAACTCTTCATATAATTCATCTGTTATAGGTTTACCTACAAACATAGTTTTTAGCTTTTTAAAAAAGCCTTCCTTTGCTTTAAGTATTGCCATTATTATAATCCTTTTCCGCTTGTGATTTTTCTAAATATTCAGGTACTATTTCTTCAATTTTTCTAACTTTTAATAAATTTTCACAAAACATATCATAATATACATTAGAATTTATGTTTGTTATATTATAACTTAAATTTACTAATTTATCATGTTTAATTATATCTTTATAATTTAAAAATATGTCTCCTACAAATGCAATAGTTTTATCAATTTTTGAAACTTTTTCTACTATATCTTGTATATTATATACACCATCTTCTAGTTTTTTTTGTCCATTTTCTACAATATTACAATAGATTTTACCTTTTCTAGAATCTATTCCTGCCACTATTACATTAGCATAATTTTTTGCCATATACTGCAATGCATCTAATTCAGATACTTCATATATCTTAACATTGGGACTAAGTGCAAATATTCCTTTTATTAAAGACATTGCTATTCTTACTCCTGTAAAAGAACCTGGTCCAGTAGAAATTATTACATTTTCTACATTGTCTATATTAGTATTAGTCCATTCAAATAATTTAGATACTTGATCCATTATACTAGTTGAATGAGTTTTTCTAACATTTATATTTATATTCCCTAACATACTATCATTTTCAAATAAACTTATACTTGCTAGTTTAGTCGAAGTTGTAATTGTGAATGTCAACATATACTTTTTCACCACCTTTTAATATATATGAAGATATATATCTAGTTTCAGCATCATTATGTTTTATTTCAAAAAATAAAGTGTTCTCAGGCATTTGCTCTAATATCAAATTAGCCCATTCAACTAATACTAAACTATTAGTATCTATATAATCGTAGTAACCTATATTATATAACTCTTCTTCACTATTTACTCTATATACATCAAAATGATATATATCTATATCAGCATTATACTCTATTAAATATGTAAATGTTGGACTTTTCACAGTTTCTGTTACTCCTAGACTAGAAAATAGCCTTTTTGCAAAGGCTGTTTTTCCTGTTCCTAAATCTCCAATTAAACCTATACATATACTTTTTTCTTTATTTTTTGATATATTTATTGCTAATTCATCTATTATTTCATTTATTGCGTGAAAAGTTAATTTTGTATTCTTTAATAACATTATATCACTTTTCCTTTATTTTGTCCCAAATATTCTATCTCCTGCATCTCCTAGTCCAGGGTATATGTATTTATTTTCATTTAACCCTTTATCTATTGCAGCAATGTATAATGAAATATCTGGATGTTTTTTACTTAATTCTTCTATACCTTCTGGAGCTGCTATTATTGACATAACAGTAATATTAGTTACCCCTAATTTTTTTAAGTAGTCTATGGTATATATTACAGAACCACCAGTTGCTAACATAGGATCTGTTACTATAACTTTACTTTCTACAACATTAGTAGGCATTTTTGCATAATAGTAAACAGGTTTAAAAGTTTGTTCATTTCTATAAACTCCTAAATGTCCAACTTTTGCTGTTGGAATTACTGCTAACATAGCATCTACCATACCTAATCCTGCTCTTAAAATTGGAACTATAGTTACAGGTTCATCTAATACTTTTGTTGTTGTCTTCATTATAGGCGTTTCAACTTCAACTTCTTTTGTTTTCAAATCTTTTGTTGCCTCGTATATCATAAGTGAAGCAATTTCATTTAGACTTTCTCTAAAACTTTTAGTGTCTGTCTCTTTGTTTCTTAAAATTGTTAGTTTATGTTGAATCAACGGATGATTAAATTCAAATATTTCCATATTTCCTCCTTAATTTTTCAAAAAAAAGCAGAGCAAAAAACTCTGCAAATTATAAATTGTATTTTTTCTTAAATTTATCAACTCTTCCAGTTTCATCAACAAATTTTGATTTTCCTGTATAGAACGGATGTGAAGTTGAGCTTATAGCCACTTTTATTACTGGATACTCAACGCCTTCAAATGTTTCAGTCTCTCTAGTATTTTTAGTAGACTTACCTAAAAATTTTTCTCCATTACTTGTGTCTTCAAATACAACTAATCTGTATTCAGGGTGTAATCCTTTTTTCATTTGCCGACTCCTTTCCTTATCATATTATCGATATATAATACCACATTTTAGTGGTCTTTGTAAATAGTTTTTACAAAGTTTTTTATTTTAATTTTTTACTTCATTTTTAAAATTAACTAATATTGTTGATAAAATTATAAAAAATCCTCCTACTATTAAATTTTTACTTAATAATTCTATGCCTAAAATAACAGAAAAGATACTTGCAAAAAATGCCTCTAATGACATTATTATTCCAGCACTCATAGCATCTGTATATTTTTGTGCATATGTTTGTAAAAAATAACATAAACTTGTACTAAATAGTCCTAAAAATAATATTGGTTTTATTCCAGATCTTATATCTACACTAGTATAACTTTCATTACTTACTATCAATACTAATCCTGATATTAAAAAAGTAAAAAATATTTGCAAAAAATTTATTTTTATAGGGTCTGTTATCTTAGTAATTCTATCTAAAAAAGATATTTGTAACGCAAAGAAAAAAGCAGATAACAACGCTAATAAATCTCCTATTTTTAAAACAAAACCTCCATTTTTAAAATTTAAAATACCTACTCCTATAAGGCACATAAAGCATAACATAAAAATTTTAATACTTGGTCTTTTTTTATTCATTATCCATGTTATAAAGGGTATCATAATTACATTAGTTGCTGTAAAAAACGCAACATTTGATAAGTTAGTATGACTTTGACCTATTGTCTGCATAAAAAATGCTATATATATCAATATCCCTGATGAAAATCCAAATAAAATTTCTTCCTTATTTATAGTTAATATCTTTTTAAAAAATATTAAAAACAAAGTAATTGTTGCTATAAAAAATCTTGTTGTTATAATAAGATTGGTATTCCAATTTGCCTTTTGTAAATATTCAACTGCTACGAATCCACCGCCCCATACTATTACAACTATTAATAATAATAAATTATAATTTGATGCTTTACTTTTCATTTATTTTTTTCCTATCTATGTACTAAGTTTATATAGTAATGTTCTTAACCTTTTAGTGCATTTAAACACCATGCGATAACAAAGAAACCAATTCCAGTAACTATTGGAGGTAATATTACTTTTGGCGAATTAAATCCACCCAAATAAATCATAACTACTCCTAACACTACCAATAAAATTGATGTTATTGTCAAAACTTGATTTTTTTCCATTTTTATTCCTTTCTAAAAATAATACTGTAAGATATACAGTACTTTTTTTACATATTATTTTATTAAGTCCATATCACCTTTAATATAATAAAGATTGTGATATCGCTTATTAATTATACAATATTCCAACAATTTTATTCAACCATTATTTAATATAATTAATTTATTCTCTAATGAAACTTTTATTTGAAGTGTAAAAATAAAATTTTTTTAATAGCTTTTATGATATTATTTTATATTTTTAAGAACCTAAATATGCTTTTTTTATACTCTTATTATTTAATAATTCTTTACCTGTTCCATCAAGTACTATTTCTCCAGTTTCTAAAACATATGCTCTATCTGCTATTGATAATGCTTGATTTGCATTTTGTTCAACTAATAAAACAGTAACTCCATCTTCATTTATTTTTTTTATTATATTAAATATTTCTTGAACTAATAAAGGTGCTAATCCCATAGATGGCTCATCTAAAAGTAATATTTCAGGTTCTGACATAAGCGATCTTGCGATTGCCAACATTTGTTGTTCTCCACCACTCATAGTTCCTGCTAATTGATTTTTTCTCTCTTTTAATTTAGGAAATAATTTAAACATTTTAGAAATGTTTTTTTTCATTTTTTCTCTATCTAATATATATCCACCCATTTCTAGATTTTCTAATACTGTTAAATCTGTAAAAATTCTTCTACCTTCAGGTGTATGTGCCATACCCATTTTTACTAAATTATATGGTTTTTCTTTTAAAATATCTAATCCTTTAAAAGAAATTTCACCTGATTTTGCTTGAATTAATCCTGATACAGTATGTAATATAGTAGTTTTTCCTGCTCCATTCGCTCCTATTAATGCTACTATTTCTCCTTTTTTTATTTCAAAAAACACATTTTTTATGGCATGTATAGAGCCATAATATACATTTAATGCTTCTACGTCTAATAATTTCATTTTATTCTCCTAAATATGCCGCTATTACTTCTTCATTATCTTGAATTTGCTTAGGATTACCACCTGCAATTAATTTTCCAAAATTAAGAACATATAACTTTTCACATATTCCCATAACTAATTCCATGTCATGTTCTATAAGTAATATTGCCAAATCAAATTTTTCTCTAATTATAGATATAATCTCCATAAGCTCATTTGTTTCCTGTGGATTCATACCAGCTGCTGGTTCATCTAATAATAGTAAACTTGGATTGGTTGCTAATGCTCTTGCAATTTCTAATTTTCTTTGCTGACCATATGACAAATTATCCGCATTATAATCTGCCAAGTCTTGTAAATCAAATATTTCAAGTAACTTCATAGCCTTTTTTGTTATTTTTTGTTCCATTTCTCTAAATTTTTTAGTTCGTAATATTGCATCAAAGCTAGTATATTCTATTTCATTTGTATAAGCCACTTTAACATTTTCAATTACACTCATACTTTTAAATAATCTAATATTTTGAAAAGTTCTTGATACACCTAATGCAACTATTTTGTGAGTATCTAATTTTGATATTTCATTTCCTGTAACATATATTTCACCATCAGTTGGTTTATATACACCAGTTAAAAGATTAAATACAGTAGTTTTTCCTGCACCATTTGGTCCTATAAGTCCTACTAATTCATTCTCATGTATCTCTATATTTAGGTTTTGTACTGCTTGTAATCCACCAAAACTAATCCCCAAATTCTTCGTTTTTAATAATTCCATTTTTTATTATTTCCTTTACTTTATTCATAATAGTACCTATTCCAATTTCTTTTGTTCCTAATAAGCCTTTTGGTCTAAATAGCATTATCATTATTAAAATTACTGCATAAATAAGCATTCTATATTCTGAAACTTGTCTTAAAACTTCATTTATTACTGTTATAAAACTAGCAGAAAATACTGCTCCCGTTATACTTCCTATACCACCAAATACTACCATTACCAATATTTCAATTGAGAATATGAAAGAAAATTTTTCTGGCGATATTATACCCAAGTTATGTGCAAATAATGCTCCACCTACTCCTGCAAAAAATGCTGAAACAAAAAATCCATAAGTTTTCATTTTATTAATATTAATACCCACATTTTCTGCTGCTATCTCATTTTCTCTTATAGATACCATATCTCTTCCAAATTTAGAAATACCTATTAAAATTACTACTACTATTGTTATTACTGCAAATACATATGTTATAGTAAAATTAGTATAATTAGGTATGCTTTTAAACCCTGATGCTCCACCTAAAAACGCTATATTTTGTATCACATATTTTATTATTTCTCCAAATGCAAGTGTTATTATAGCAAGATAATCTCCCCTAAATCTTTGTGCTATTTTAGATAATAATATACCCACTAAGCCAGAAACTATTCCTGCTATTATTATAATAAATGTGAATTTTATATTTTCATTTATATTTAATTTAATTAATTCTCTTGAAAGCACTGCCGAAGTATATGCTCCTACTGCAATAAATCCCGCATGTCCTAAATTTAGTTGTCCTAATAATCCAACTGTAACACTTAAACTTACAGCAAATATCACATATATCAATATATTTATATATATTCCTGCCTTATAACTAAATATGCCTTCATTCATTATTGTAAGAAAAAGACCTGAGTAAATTAGTAAAGCAAAAAATGAGTTTTTAAAAAATTCTCTAAAATTAAACTTCATTATACCTTCTCCTTAATATTTTTACCAAATAATCCACTAGGTTTGAATAACAATATGATTATAAGTAATAAAAACACTATAGGATTTGCCCAACTAGTCGATATATATGCCTTTATATAAGTTTCTATAAACCCTAATATATAACCTGCTGCCATAGCACCAGGAATACTTCCCATACCACCAAATACGGCTGCTATGAATGCCTTTAAACCTGGTAAAACTCCCATATATGGCTCTATTCTAGGATACATTAAAGCATACATTACTCCACCTAATCCACCTAATGCTGCACCTATTGCAAAAGTTATTGAAATTGTTAAATTAGTATTTATTCCCATTAAAGTTGCTGCACCACTATCTTGTGATACTGCTCTTGTTGCTTTTCCTAATTTAGTGTATTTGATAAATAAATTTAATATTATCATACAAATTAATGTTACACTTATAACAAAAACTGATAAATAACTCATACGATAACCCATTATATTTATACTCTCTGTTGTTTTTAAAAATTTAGGTACTAAATCTAATTTTATTATTTTAGGTGCTGCTCCAAATAGTATAAGCGCTAAACTTTCAAGTAAAAAACTCACTCCTATTGCAGTTATTAAAACCGACATTCTAGGTGCATTCCTAAGTGGCTTATATGCTAGTAAATCTATTACTATTCCTAATATTGCACAAAAAACTATAGCTATTACCATAGAAACTGTTACTGATAAGCCTTTTTGTGTCCCATAATAAGTTACATATGCTCCTACCATAAGTAAATCTCCATGTGCAAAATTTATAAGTTTTACTATTCCATATACCATAGTATAACCTAAAGCGATTAATGCATATATACTTCCTATCTGCAATCCTATTATTGATTGATCTATTAAATTTTTTAACATTCTATTCCTATTCTCCAAATTTTTCTTTTAACAAAACTTTTCCGTCTTTTACTTCTACAAACAACACATCTTTTTTAGGATTTCTATTTTCATCAAATACTATATGACCTGTAATTAATTCTAAATCTGTAGATTTAATTGCTTCTTTTAAATCTCCACCCTTTGAAACTGCATCAACTAAAACTGTTGCTGCATCATAACCAAGTGCTGCAAATATATTAGGTAATTTATCATATTTTTCTTTATACTCTTTTATAAAATTAATATTAGCTTCCGAATTATCTGTATGAACAAATTGTGATGCAAATATTGAACCTTCTGCTACTTTTGCAAAATTAGTCTGTATTCCATCCCAACCATCTGCTCCATAAAAGTTAGCATCTAAACCAACTTCTCTAGCTTGAGATAATATTAATCCAACTGTATTGTAATAATCTGGTATAAATACTGTATCTATTCCTTTATTTTTTATATCTGTTAAAATACTCTTAAAATCTTTATCTTCTTTTGTATATTTAGCTTCAGTAACTTCTAAACCTTGTTTTTTTGATTCTTCAATAAATGCTTTTACTACACCAGTTGAATAATCACTAGAACTATTAGTTAATATTGCAACTTTCGAAACATTTGATTTTTTCATATATTTAGCAATAATTTCTCCTTGATAAGGATCTGTAAATGTAATTCTAAATACTTGATCTTTATTTTCAGTTGCTGCCATTGATGTTGCCGCTGGTGTTATCATAGGAATTTTAGCTCTTTGTGCTAATTCTGCTATTGCTAATGTATTAGAAGACGTTGCTTCTCCTATTATAATATCTACATTATTAGAAACCATTTGTTTAAATATATTAACATTTTCTTGTATATCTCCCTTAGAATCTACATAATCCATTTCAAAGGTTTTCCCTGCTATACCACCATTTACATTTATTTTATCTATTTTTAATTTTATTCCCTCTTTAATACTTTCACCATACTGTGCAAAATCACCCGTTAACGGTAATGGTACTCCAACCTTTACTACTGAATCATCTTTTTCCATATTTTTACTTTCACCACAACTAAATATTAATGATGATAGTAAAACTAACATTGTTAAAGTTTTTTTCATTTTTATTTCTCCTTTTATATATATATCTATATTAAGTATATCATTTTAGTAAGCATTTTGTATAATATATTATATTAATATAAGTATTAGTATTATTAATGCTTGAATTTTAGATTTTTTTATTTAAAATCTTTATTTATATTCTATTATGATATATATAGCTATTTTTCATATCATTTAATTTATTTATAATTTAATTTAAATACTTTATTTTCTTTATTTATTTTAAAATATATAAAAAGTGCCATAGAGTTTTTCTATAGCACTAATGTTATTTTTTATTTAACTTCTGTAAATTCTAATTTTTTCCCATTATTTTCTAAAATTAATTTACCATTTTCTAATTTTATTTTATTCTCACTAGAAAGCATTGCAATAAATTCTTTTTCAGATTCCATAAGTTTTTCTTCTCCAGCTATTAAAGTAGTAGCAAGATTTTCTGCCATAAACTTATTTCCACTTAATGTATATTTACCAAAGAATGTATTAACTCCACTTTTACCGGAAACATTACCATCTTTAAACTCAATATATACATTTTCATCTAATTTGAATTTTTTACCATCTAATTCAATGTTTGATATAAAAATTAATTTATTATTATCATTAGTTATAAATAATTTTTCTCCTTTATAAGAATAACTATTACTTTCTTCTAATAATTTTAAATATAATTGCTCTAATTGCATTTCTTTTTCAGGCCCTGCCATTAAAGTTGTCGCAATTTCTCCAAATTTTATTTTCCCATCTGTTAAAGTATAATCTCCAAAATAATTGTTCACAAAACTTTTACCTGCTACTTTTTCATTATCAAAAATGATAGTAACATTCTTATCAAGAACATCTAATTTTTCATTATTATACTCTATTGTTTCTAATATCATTTCCTTATCTAGTTTTAAACTATCATTATTTTTCATATTAGAACAAGATACAACTGATAAAAAAAGCATTATTTTAACTAATTTTTGCATCTTTCTCCCCCATTATTTTATTCCATTTATTACTTCTAACACAGTATCGATAAAATTTCCCAATTTCTTATCTGATACTGACTCTTTTTCATCTTTTACATATGTATATAATTTTATTTTTGGCTCAGTTCCTGATGGTCTTAATGTATACCAACTTCCATCTTCATAAGTAACTTTAAATGCATTAGTCTTTTCTATATCAATAGGTTTTTCAATTCCTGTTTCTGAATTTGTTGTCTTACCAACTAAATAATCAGTAGTTTCTAATGCTTTAACTCCGTTAATATTCTTAGGGTATATGTTTCTAAATTCTTTCATCATTCTGTCTATTCTATTTTTACCTTCTATACCTTCTAATACAATAGAAATTCCTTTTTCTTTATAATACCCAACTTCTTTAAACAATTCTTCTAAAACATCCCATAAAGTCTTACCTTGTTTCTTGTAATATGCCGCCATTTCAGCGAATAATACTGCTGATGTAACACCATCTTTATCTCTTACAAATGTTCCAACATTATACCCAACACTTTCTTCATAACCCATAACATAAGTTTTTTCTTTTGTTTCTTCATATAGATTAGATAGGGCACAAATATTTTTAAATCCTGTTAAAACATTTATCATTTCAACACCATATTTTTTACATATTGCTGTTCCCATATCTCCTGTAACTATTGATTTTACAATTACTGGATTTTTAGGCATTTTATTTTTCTTAGCTAATGTTGATAATAGGTAATTAATTAATAAAACACCTGCTTGGTTTCCATTTATTGATTTAATTTCTCCTTTATGTACAACTTCTATTGCCAATCTATCTGCATCAGGATCTGTTGCTATTATTATATCCGCATTAACCTTTTTAGCTAATTTATTAGAATATTCAAATACTTCAACAAATTCTGGATTTGGGTATGGTGTAGTAGGGAAATGACCATTAGGTTTTTCTTCTTCTTCAACTACAAATACATTTTCAAAACCTGTTTCAGCTAACATAGTTCTAACTGCTATATTACCTGCACCATGTAATGGTGTATAAACTATTCTGACACTCTTATCTAATTCATCATCACTATTTAAAGATTCCCCTTTAACATTTTCATAATATGCTCTATCAATTTCTTCACCTATCATGATTATTTTTCCAGATTTAACTGCTTCTTCTAATGTAAGTGTTTTATAATCTGCAAGATACTCTAATTTTTCCATTTTAGCTAAAACTTTTGATGCTATATCATCTTTTATTTGAGACCCTTCTTTCCAATACACTTTATAACCATTATATTCTTTTGGATTATGTGAAGCTGTAATATTTACCCCTGCAATACAAGATAAATATCTAACTGCAAAAGATAATTCTGGTGTTGGTCTTAAACTTTCAAATAAATAAGTTTTTATTCCTGCACTTGCCATAATTAAAGCTGCTTCTTGTGCAAATTCAGGAGACATTATTCTACAATCATAAGCAAACGCAATCCCTTTGTCCATTGCTTTTTGACCTTCATCAATTATTACTTCTGCTAAAGCACGAGTTGCTCTTGCTATTACATAATAATTCATTCTATTAGTCCCTGCTCCTAATTTCCCTCTAAGACCTGCTGTTCCAAACACTAAATCTTGATAAAATCTATCATTAATTTCTTCTGTATTTCCTTTAATTTCTTCTAATTGCCTTTTTAATTCTTTGTCTAAATTTTTGTACTCTAACCATTTTTCAAATTTTTTCATACTTTCCATTTTATTCCTCCTATTTTACTATTACCATTACTGGTTTTGTAGGTATTCTATGACCTGCTTTATTAATACGACTATGTTCTATCCAATTATATAAATATTCTATAATTTCATCATGATTTCTTACACACTTATTTGATAAAGGGTATGTACCTAATAATTTTTTTACTCCCCTTTTTCTTGATACTAATGTCTCCTTAGGTTCATATCTATATGGTAATCCATGTAAATATCCCCCACCAGAAAATCTAATAGCATACCTTGCTTCTCCTATTATTTCTACTTCTTCTTTATTGTCATAATTTACATAACTCATAACAGGTTTTGATAAAGCTATTAAAAAATGTCCTTTGGGTGTTGGAAAGCCATATTTACTTCTTTTCCCTGTTGTAATGTCAGAAATTAATTTTATTTTATAAGTTCCATTTTTATCGAATTCAAAAGTTATTTGATTTTGATTTTTTATGCTTATGTATATAAATTTATTTACCTTTTGGTTTATTTTAGCAGATTCTATATAATTTCTTAAGCTTTTAGGGTAATATAAAAGAGTGTTATAAAAAGGTGATTCAATTATTAAAAACTTCTTAGTCTCTTTTACAATTCTAAATATTGCTCTATCAGGTAAATTATATGCTACTTTTCTACTCTCACTTGTATATACCTTTACACTTTGATTAGCATAATTTCCTTTGCTATCTGCTTTTCCATCAGAACTAGTATCAAGTGGTACAAATTTAGATAAAACTTTAATTTTACCTTTATATTTTTCTATAAAAGAATTTAATTTTTCTATTTCTTGTATAGCATCTTCGTAATTATACTTTCTTTTAATTGCCAAATCAGAACGAATATATCCTACTTTACCATTTCTAGTAATTATTTTATACCATTCTTCATCAATATTATTTTTTACCAATGATATTAATCCTAATTTTTCATACTTTCTAGCCTGTAAAATTTTTTTTGATTTAACTGTAGGTAATTCCCTTATATTTGAAGTTCTTTTAACAAAAATATAATTATCATAAGTTCTTTCAAATTTTTTCAAATCTATTTCAAATTTTAATTTTCTATTTTTTAAATTATCATATTTTTCAATATGCTTATAGTAATGCTGTGTTTCTTTGCCTATGTTATTGTTTTCTCTACTATTAACTTTAGTTTCTATACCAGTACATGATATAACTGATAAAAAAAGTATAATTTTAAAAAACTTCTTCATTTGGCCTCCTATTTTACTATTACCATTACTGGTTCTTTCAGTATTCTATGACCCGCTTTATTAACATGACTATATTTTATCCAATGATATAAATATTCTACAACTTCATCATAATTTCTTACGCATTTATGTGATATAGCATAAGTTCCTAATAAAGCTTTCGTATTTATTTTTCTTGATTCTAATGTTTCTTCTGGCTCATACTTATATGGTACACCATGCATATATGCTCCACCTGAAAATCTTATTGCATACTTGGCTTCTCCTACAATTTTTATTTCTTCTGTTTCACTATCATTTACATATTTCATAACTGGTTTTGTTAAGGCTACTAAGAAATAACCATTAGGAGTTTCAAAACCATATTTACTTTTTTTACCTGTTGTAACATCAGAAATCAATTTTACCTTATAGTTTCCATTCTCATCTAACTCAAATGTTATTTGATTTTGATTTCCCTTACTAATGTATATAAATTTATTTATCTTTTCATCAATTTTTGTTCTTCCTATATATTTACTAAATTTTTTAGGGAAATATAAGGGCATTTCATAAAAAGGTGATACTATTACATAATGCTTTTTCGATTCATCTATTATTGTAAATATAGCTCTATCTGGTAAATTATACAGTTCTTTTTCAGTTTCATCAGTATATACTGTTACACTTTGATTTGCATAATTACCTTTGGCATCAACTTTTCCATCACTACTTGTATCAAGTGGTACAAATTTAGATAAAACTCTAATTTTACCTTTATATTTTTCTACAAAAGTATTTAGTTTTTCTATTTCCTTTATAGCATCTTCGTAATTATACTCTCTTTTAATTACTAAATCAGAACGAATATATGCTTCTGTTCCTTCGTTAGTTTTCACTTTATACCATTTTTCATTAATTTCATTTTTTTCTAGTGCTAATAATTCTAATTTATCATACTTATTAGCTCTTGAAACTCTCTTTGACTTTACTGTAGGTAATTCTCTTAAATTAGAGTTACGCTTTATAAAAACATAATTATCATAATTTCTTTCAAATTCTTCCAATGTTATATCAAATTCCAAATTATCTAATTCTACATTTTCATAATCTTTTATATGTTTAAAACCTTTTTTCTTTTCAACAGAATTTGTTTTTTTAACCTTATTTTTTGTTTTATCTTTTTTAGGCTTATCTGTTTCTTTTGGCTCTTTTTTATCAACTGAATCATCTGATTTTTTAGCCTTATCTTTAGTTTCATCATTTTTAGACTTATCTGTTTCTTTTGGCTCTTTTTTATCAACTGAATCATCTGATTTTTTAGTCTTATCTTTAGTTTCATCCTTTTTAGGCAAATTTTCCCCTTTTAATTCTTTAGTATCAACTGAATTAACTGTTTTTTCAACTTCGTCTTTTGTTTCAGTTTTTACTGAATCGGTTGTTTTTTGAACCTTTTCTTTTACTTCATCTTTTTTTAGTTTATTTTCCTCTTTTAATTCCTTAGTATTAACTGCTTTGTTAATATTATTTTCATTAGAAATTTTTTCTGTATATGTTAAAAAACTAAAAATGAATGTTGTAAATATTATTATTATTTTTTTCATATTATATATCAACAGATACTATTATAGATTCTCCGACGTCTTTTTTCATTGTTACTCCATATAGTCTGTCTGCTCCTTTCATTGTTTCCTTATTATGTGTTATTAGTATAAATTGTGATGAATCAAACCTTTTTAATAATCCTATTAATTTTTTAGTGTTATTTTCATCTAGGGCTGCTTCTACTTCATCAAAGAAAGTAAAAGGAGATGGTTTATACATAAATATAGACATTATAAACGATACCGCTAACATAGATTTTTCTCCACCAGATAATAGGCTTAATGATTGTTCTGGTTTGTTTTTGTATTTAACACTTAATTCTATTCCTGTTTCTATTGGATTGTCTGTATCTTGTATTTTTATATTACCCTTTGCACCATTTAATAATTCATTACACATATATTTAAAATTATTTGAAATTTCATCTATTGCAACACTAAATCTTCTTATTATATCTTCATCTATATCTTTAATTAAATCTAATATACTTTCACGACTTCTATTAAGGTCAAACTTATCATTTACTAATTTTTCATATTTAGAATTTTCTACTTTATACTCTTCAATAGATGCTAAATTTACTTCTCCTAAATTTGCTCTACTTCTTTCATTTAATGTAATTTTTTTCTCACATAATTTTAAATTACCTTCATCTTCAATAATTTTATAATTTAAATTTTTTAATATATCTGTCTCAAAATCAATTAATTCTGACAACATTTCCTTATTTTGTTCAATTATTTCATTATTTCTTTCTAAATTTTCTGCTAATCTATCATTTCTATTATTGTTATCTGCTATTTTTAAATCTACTTCATTTCTTTCATCTAGTAATTTAGTATGTTCATTAGATAAATTAGAGTTTTCTCTCGTTAAATTTTCAATATCTTTTTGAGATTTAGTATTTTTTGAGCCAATATTTTCAATTTCATGTTTAGTCTCTTCTAGTTCTTTATCTAAATCATTATAAAGTTTATCTTTATTGTTAATAAATTGCATTATAGACTTTAATTCTGTAGATAATTTAGTGTAAACTTCATCTTTTTCAGTAAATTTAAATTCAATATTTGATTTTTTCTCTTCTAAAATTGCTTTTTTTATTCTAAAATTATTTAAATCTTCATCATAACTTTCAGTTTTTTCTAACTCTTCTAATTCTTCTTTTAATTGATTTTTAGTGTTAGCATTTTTAACAATACTAATATCTATATTTTTTAATGCTTTCTTATTTATCTCAATTTCCTTAGACTTTTCAATTACAAAATTATTATTTTCTTCTATTTCAAATATATATGTATCTATTTCTCTTGCTAAACTATTTTTTTTCCTTTTGTAATCATCGTATTCTTCTTTTAAGTTAGATATTTTAATATTAGATTCAGTTAATTCATTAGTTAAATCATTTATAGTTTTAGCATTTGATTTAATTTTTTCTTCTAAAACATTTTTTTTCTCTTCTAATTCTTTTAACCTTTGTCTTTTAAATAAAGTGTCATCTAATTTTTTATTAATATAACCCCCAGTTATTCTACCAGAACTGTTTATTATATCACCATCTAAACTAACTATTTTATCTCTAAAGTTTTTAGATACACTTAATGCATTTTCAATTTTATCAACAATAAGGCTATTAGCAAATACATGCTCTATAACTTTATTTATATTAGAATTATTACTAATATTCTTAACTACATTTCTAGCATATATTAAGTCGCCAAACTTATCGTTTATTAATTTTCTACTATTTAATCTATTTATAGGTAAGAAAGAACAAGTTCCTACTCTATCTTTTTTTAATAAATTTATATATTTAGTGGCTACTTTATCATCTTCTACAACTATATCATTAAATGAGTATGATGCTAAGACTGATATTGCTAATTGATACTTAGGATCTATATCTATCATTGATATTAATGGTCCATATACTTTATTATCATTTTTAGAATTATTATGCACAAATTGTATTGCTCTATTCATTTGTGATAAATTATCTAAACTAGATTTTATAGAAATATATTCTGATTTTATATCTTGATAAGCAATCTTATCTTTATGAATAATATCGTTTAACTTATTTAGTTTGTCCTTTATTTCTGTATTTTTAACAAGCATATTTTCATAGTTATTATTAGTATCATGTCCTTTATTAATACTCTCTAATTTTTTAATAGCAGTTTCTTTTTCTTCTAAAGTTTGCTCATTTCTTTTTTTAGCTTTTATTATTCTTTTTTCTAAGTCTTCGTTATCAGCCGATATTTTTATCTTATCTACTTCAAATTTCTTGTATTCTTCATCTAAATTTTTTAAAGTTTCTGTCAATTTATTTTTTTTATCAATCTTTTTATTTTGTAATTCTTCTATTTCTTTTATATGTACACTTAAATCACTATAATCTTTTTCTATAAGGTCTTTTTGACTTTTAACTTCTTCTAAATCTACTTTTAATTTATCAATATCTTTAATTAATTCTTCTTTTTTTATTTCTTTATTATTAACTTCAGCATCAAAATTGGCTTTTTTAGATATAAATTCTATCTGCCTATCTTTTAATTCACTTAATTTTTCATCATATTCTTTATTTTTACTAAAAATTTCATCTAATAAATTTTCTATTTCTGATTTTCTATTATTATTCTTACTAATTAAAGTTATTAATTCTTCATGTCTATTTTTAAGATTATCTAATTTATCAGCATATATTTTTTGATCTTTAATAATGTTTTCATTTGCTATACTTAAATTATCTATCTTGTACTTACTAACCATATATTTTAAAGTGTTAATATCATTAGTATATGCGCTATATATTCTGGCTTTTTTTGATTGTTTTTCTAAACTATCTACTCTTTGCCTTAAATTTTCTTCTACAAATTCTATTTTTTCTATTTCATCTTCTACATTTTTTAATTTTTTAAATGATATTTCTTTTTCAGACTTGGCTTTTTTTATACCTGCTGCTTCATCTATAATATTTCTTAATTCCAATGATGATGATGATATTATACGCTCTACTTTACCTTGTCCTATAACAGAATATGCTTGTTTACCAATACCTGTGTCCATAAATAGGTTAGTTATATCTTTTAATCTAGATTTTCTATTATTAATACTATATGAACTATCTCCACTACGGCTTATAGTTCTATTAATAATTACTTCATCATTTTCAATATCAAAATATCTATCTGCATTATCTATTATTAAACTAACAGAAGCACTGCTTCTTGCTTTTCTATTCTTACCACCAGAAAATATTACATCACTACTATCTTTTGCCCTTATTGATTTATAACTTTGTTCTCCTAATACCCAAAGTACAGCATCTAAAATATTACTCTTTCCCGAACCATTAGGTCCTACTATACCTATAATCCCTTTATTAAAATCTATACTTACCTTAGACGAAAAAGACTTAAATCCATTTAATTCAAGACCTTTTAAATACATTTACTTACCTCTTTTCAATAATTTTTTAATAGCCTTTATAATTATACGAAAATTTCTTCTTTTAAAAATTTCTTCTTTTAAAAATTCTTTTAATTCTTGTTTATCAAGTTCAAACCCTGAAAAAGTTTGAATTTTATGATTATATAAAAAATCCAATTTATAGCCTTGCTTTAATAAGTTTGAAATATAGTCTATATTCAAAACATTGGACTTATATTTATTATTAAATAAATATATATCTTTTCCTTTTATATTAACAAAAAAATTATCTTGCCTTACTAATTCTAATATATTAGATGAATTAATTAAAGTATCATCTAATACTAAATCTTCACTCATATCATTACATATATATATTATATTTTCTTTATCGTATAAGTAATTAGTTACTCTTTCTATTGTATTAGGCATATATATAGTTTCTATATCAGGAAAACTTATTACTTCTCCTGAAATTTCAAATAATGCTTTATTTCTCATATGTGATATAGAATTATTTTCTACATTTATATATTTTATATTAAAATACTGTTTATATATATTAATTATATCTTGATTTTCTGAGTTATTTGCATTATCAACTACTATTAATTCAAAAGTTTTTATAGTTTGATTTTTTAAAGTTTTTAAAAATTTCCCCACGTCTTTACCATTGGGGGTTAGTATAAGTGATATTTTCATAATATTTTCCTTTCAACTTTTGATATCATATTATAACATATTTATTAAAGTTTTTTAAACTTTTTCATAATTTTTTATGAAATAAATATTAAAAAAGTTGATATTTTTTCAATATTATGTTATTATAATGTTTGTAATACCAAAGTGGTCCTCTATAAAATATTTATACGAACACTTTATAATGAAGGGAGTGTATGTTTTTTGAAAGAAAAATTAATCGAGTTAGTAGAAAAAGAATACTTAACACAAGATTTACCTAAATTCAAAGCAGGTGATACTATTGCAGTTCACTACAAAGTTAAAGAAGGTAACAAAGAAAGAATTCAAATATTTGAAGGAATTGTTATTAGAATAGCTAATGACGGTATATCAAAAAATTTCACTGTAAGAAAAGTTTCTTCTGGTATAGGGGTTGAAAGAATTATACCTATAAATTCACCATTAGTGGATAAGATAGAAGTTAAGAAGTATGGTAAGGTAAGAAGAGCAAGACTTTACTACTTAAGAGAACTATCAGGTAAGGCAGCCCGTATTAAAGAAATTAGAAAATAAAACAGAGAAAACATATTTAAGTCCAGTAAATACTGGGCTTTTTTGTTTTAAAGAAATATATATAAAAGACTAAAGATTTTGATTTAATGGCACTTTAATAGCGAGTTTTATCTACTGCTAAACTTATAAAATTATATTGAAAAAATATTTAAAAAATCATATAATAAATTTATAAATCGGAGGAAATAAAATGCAAAATTTTATAAATACATTAATAGAAAAATTAAAATTAATTAAGGCTCTTAGCAGCTAAGTAAAAGATTAAGGTCCTAAGCGACTAAGTAAAGAGGAGAAGTTTAACTTCTCCTTAAATATATAAAAAAATAATGTACTGAGTGTAAGCGGTAATAAAGTAATCAAGTCGATTAAAAGTTGACAAATGTATTAAACTATTACTGAGAAATCAAACATCTAAAATTGTAGATTATGAGGCTTTAAGCCTAAGATTGAAAAAAGGAATTGAAATATATTCCTTTTTTTAATACATAATTTAAACATTTAATAATACAGTTTTATTATATTAAATATAAAACAAAAACTAGAAAGCATATTTAAGTCCAGTAAATACAAGATTTTTTGATTAATTAAAAAATTGACTTTTTTTTAAAAAGGGTTACAATCTAGTATAAGGGTAATAATTTATATAATATATAAGGGAGTAAAATCCCAAAAGCACAACAACATTACAAAATCAAAAAATCTAGAAGGGGGATTATTTTATGATTACAAATGGTTTTCATTTTGTTGCATTACTTTTATTTTTATCTGGAGGAGTTATATTTGCGGAAAAAAAATTTAAAGATTCTTGGTTTTTTAAATATATACCATCTTTAGTTGTAATTTATTTTGGGGCTATGGTTTTATCTTCTCTAAATGTTTGGGACATGAGTGTAGAAAGTGTTTCAAGTGCAAGAGGAATTTTAAGAAGTTCTATATTACCTGCCATGATATTTTTAATGTTATTAAGAGCAGATTTAAGAGATATAGCAAAACTTGGACCTAGAATGATACTTTCATTTTTTGCATCAACAACAACAATAATAACTGGTTTCATAGTTTCATTTATCATATTTAAAAATGGATTAGATCCTAATGCACCTATGACATTTGGTGCTTTGGCTGGTAGTTGGGTAGGTGGAACACAAAACATGGTTGCTGTTCAACAAGCAATAGGTCTTAAAGGGTCTGGTATGGGTTATACATTACTTATTGACTCTATTGATTATTCACTTTGGATAATGTTTTTATTATTCTTAGTTCCATTTGCGCCTAAGTTCAATAAATGGACTAAAGCAGATACAACTAAGATTGATAAAATAAATGAACGTTTAACAGCCAAATTTGATAAAATAAGTAAAGTAATAACATTCCATGATATATCATTTTTATTAGGTATAGGTTTTGCAGTTACTGCTGTTACAGGAATAGTTGCCGAAAAAATAGCAGAACTTCCAGTTCTTTCATTTATGGGAGCAACTGCTTGGACTATAATTTTAACTACAATTTTAGGTATTATTGCCGCTATGACACCACTTGCAAGAGTACCAGGTTCACCAGAAGTATCTAATGTATTATTATACTTACTTATTGGACTTATAGCAGCAGGTGCTAAATTTTCTGAACTTACAGAAGCACCTATCTATATATTAGCAGGATTTGTAATACTTGCTATTCATGGAATATTAATGGTTATAATTAGTAAGATATTTAAATTAGATTTATTTACCTGTGGTATAGCTTCACTTGCAAATATAGGCGGTGTTGCATCATCACCAGTACTTGCAGCAGCATATTCACAAGCATTAGTACCTATAGCAGTACTTATGGCTTTAATTGGAGTTATAACGGGAACATTCTTTGGTATTGCTCTTGCTAATTTCTTACAATTTTTAGCATAGTAAAATATATAAATTGAAAAGTTCGTATTAATGTGCGAACTTTTTTGTTTCTCAAAATGAAAATTACCCTCGACTTTTTATGGGGGGGGGGGTAATAAAAAAAGGAGATGATAATTATGGGGAGACCAACAACTAAAAAAGATTTACTTGAAGCAGCAAATGCTAATTTTAATAAACTTTGGCAATTAATTGATTCTTTAACAGAAAAAGAATTTAATACTGAAATGAATTTTTCAAAAGATTAAAAAAAGAAAGAAGCTCATTGGAAAAGAGATAAAAATATAAAAGATATATTAGTACATTTACATGAATGGCATCAGTTATTATTAAATTGGATTATTAAAAATAAACAAGGTAAAGAAACAAAATTTTTACCCGAACCTTATACTTGGAAAACTTATGGAGAAATGAATATTAAATTTTATGAAAAACATAAAAATACTTCTTATGAAAAAGCAGTAGAAATGATAAAAAATAGTCATAATCAAATTATAAAACTAATTGATACATTTACTAATGATGAATTATTTACAAATAAATATTTTTCATGGACAGGTACAACTAGTGTAGGAAGTTACTGCGTTTCTGCTACTTCAAGTCATTATGATTGGGCTATAAAAAAAATAAAGGCACATAAGAAAAATTGCAAAAATTAGAAATATAAAAATCACTCTATATTTAACATAGAGTGATATTTTTTTATCGTTTAAAATAAAACAATACTATCATAGTGACTAAAATTTCATGTATTATTATTATTATTATTATTATTATTCAATATTTGGCATCTTATTTGACTTTAACCAATAAACACCATCATTAGATACATTGTGTCCATATCCACATTCAAATCCATATTTATTTTCATTTCCATAACTTAATGTTTCAATCTCAATTTTATCTTTTTTTATTTTCATTTCAAACTTACATATACCATATTCAGTTATAGTTTTCTGATAAATTATTCTATCTTTTATATCAACTATACCTTGCAAATCTCCTAAATTACCATTTCTACTATTATATAAAGTAATATCAAACCATATCTTATTATCATTAAGTTCTATAATTTTTAGAACATTATATTTATCTTTTTCATAAGTTCCTGTAATTTTACTATTTAATTTTGCTTTTTTTAAAATTTTAGCATTATTATATAGGTATTCATTTTCACTATTTGCAAACAAAATGATATTAAAAAACACAAAAAATATATAAATACTTTTTATTATTTTACTTTTAAAAATCATGATTATTATCCTTTTATACTCATGCTAAAAATACCACTTTTAATTATTAATTTTCTAATAATTTTATTATACATAAATTTAGATTTTAATTTTTTTAAGAATAAGTTTATTTTAACTTTTAGTATATATTTATTCATATTTTCACTATCATTAAACTGTTTTGCTAAATTTTTTGATGAATTAAGTGCATAACTAATTCCTTCTGCTGAACTAGGACTTATTAATCCACCTGATTCTCCTATGAAATATATATTATCTTTTTCAAAAAATAGTTCATTTATTTTTAATGGTCTATTAATATATGTCATTTCCACTTTTATTTTTTCAGAAAATTTATATGCTTTATTTTCTAATTTCTTTTTTAATTTTTCAAATTTTTTCCTAGCACTACCTGTATTTTCTACGGCTGTTCCTAATATTAAAATATTTTCTTTTGGTATAATCCAAGAATAATAGTCTGTTATTTCACTATCAAAAACAGCAACAAAATTATTAATATTTTCTTTTGTTGTTATATTATAGTATTCTTGTATAGATATATATTTTTTAGGATTATTTTTTATATCTAAAATCTTTCTAAGTTTAGAATTAGCACCATCTGCTGCTACTATATACTTAGTTTTAACTTTTATTTTTTCTTTATTTTCTATATATTCTACTAAATATTCATTATCAATTTTTTCAAAATTTTTAAATGAACTATTAGTTTTTTTATCTACATTATCAGGTATTAAAGAAAATAACCAATTATCAAATTTACCCCTATTCATATTATAGTAAAATCTTTGATAGTATTTTTCTAAATTATTATCAAAATCTATAACTTTAACAGCAAAAACTTGAGGACTTACTAGAATTTCTTTGGGTATTGATAAGTTCTGACTAGCAAGACTTTTCTGTGCATCTGGTGCTAGTAAACCACCACAACATTTAGCATTACTATCTATCATACTTTTTTTCTCTATAATTAATACTTTAAATTTTTTATCTAATAATCTTGCTAAATTAGAACCAGCAGGCCCTGCTCCTATAATAACTATATCATATTCTCTCATTTATTCATTAGTTCCTTTAATGTAGATTTAATACTTTGATAATTGTAACCTTTTCTCGTTAATTTCAATATTATCTTGTTTTTATCTGTATTCATTTCTAATAGTTTTTCTACTTCTTTTATTAATTGATTTTCTTCTATTTCTTTTGGTATATCTTCATATGCAATATCTATATCTTCTTTTTTTATACCTTTTTGCATAAGTTTCATAGTATTTTTTATCTTACTATTTTTATGACTTAAAATATATGATATAGCATAATCTATATCATCTAAGTATAGATTATCTTCTAACCAATCTAAAACTTGATTTATTAATTCTTTATCACTGTATTTAAGCCTTAATTTTGAATATAATTCATATCTAGTTCTTGATTTTAAATATAGATAATACATAGCCTTTTGTTTTATTGAAGCAAAAAGTATGTCCTTATATATATTTGATATTTCCATATTTTTTTTTAATTTAAATTCATATATTATATCAGGACTAATATCTATCACTTCTTCTATTTGCTCTTCTTCAAAATCATTTAGTAAATATAGTTTATTACTTACTATCTTCTGTATTATCTTCTTCATTTACTATTTCCTGTGGTTTTATTTTATTCATAACTTCTTTTTCTAATTTTTCTAATATTTCAGTATTTTCTTTTAAGAAGCTCTCAACATTTACTCTACCTTGACCTAATCTTATATCTCCATAACTAAACCATGAACCACTCTTAGTTGCTATCTTAAAGTCTATTGCTGCATCTAAAATTTCTCCTATTCTTGATATTCCAGTTCCATACATTATATTAAATCTTGCTTCTTTAAATGGTGGTGCAACCTTATTTTTAGTTACTTTTGCAAGTATTTCATTTCCTATTGCCTCTTCTCCTTGTTTTACAGAACCAACTCTTTTTATCTCTATTCTAGTTGTAGCAAAAAATTTAAGAGCACGCCCGCCAGAAGTTGTTGTTTGCACACCTGGTGTAAATGAAAATCCTATTTTTTCTCTTATTTGATTTATAAATATCATAACTGTATTTGATTTAGATATAGAACCTGTTAATTTTCTTAGAGCCTTAGACATAAGTCTAGCTTGTAATCCCATTTGTTGATCAGCCATTTCCCCATCTATTTCTGCTTTTGGTACTAGTGCTGCCACTGAGTCCACTACAACAACATCTAATGCTGCACTTCTAACTAACATATCTGCTATTTCTAATGCTTGTTCTCCACTATCTGGTTGAGATATTAATAACTCATCTATATTAACCCCTAATGCCTTAGCATATACTGGATCTAATGCATGTTCTGCATCAATGAATGCTGCTATACCACCATTTTTTTGTGCTTGTGCTATTATATGTAGAGCAATGGTAGTTTTTCCTGAAGATTCTGCACCATATATTTCAACTATACGACCCCTAGGTACTCCCCCTATTCCTAATGCTATGTCTAAGTTAATACTTCCTGTTGGTATTGAACTCACATTCATTTTTTGGTTTTCTCCAAGTTTCATTATAGAACCTTTACCATATGCTTTATGTATGTTTTCTATGGTAAATTTTAACGATTTCTCCTTATCTTCTATACTTCCAACTTCTTCTTTTTTCTTTGCCATTACTTTTCCTTTCAAACTTAAAATATCTATTATATTATACCTCAAAAATTTTCGTTTATTTTATCTTTTTTCATGATTATTGCGGTTTTGTCTTTATAATAAGCCTTTCGCCTACTTATCTCCTTAAAACCATTTTTTTTATATAAATTTACAGCACCTATATTTTCTTCATTTACTTCTAAAAATATATCTTTATTGTTTGGTAATTTTTCTATTAATTTAGTCGCTATACCTTGTTTTCTATATTTTGGTAATACGGCTATTTCAAAAATTTCATATACGTCTATACTATCTAAAAGTATACAATATGCTATATTTTCATATTCATATACTTTTTGTATATTTAATCCTTCAAAATATTTGCTATCTTTATTATCATTAAAACAAATATTATGTATCTTTAATATTTCATTATTCATTTTTATCTAAAAAACCTATTCTACTTATAGGGAACCATCTAAACGATAATCTACCTTTGATTCTACTCTTTTTAATATAACCAAAATATCTTGAATCTTGACTATTATCAGTATTATCTCCCATTGCCATGTAATAATCATCATCTAATTTAATATATTCTCCATTTAAAAGTTTTTCAAATTGAGCTTTATCATTTTTAAAGTCTAATATTGGCAATACTAATTCATCATGCCCTTTTGCTTTTAGAATATATGAATACTTATATCTGTCATTCGATAAATTATATAAACCTACTGCTTCTTTATAGTTTTTACCTTTTAGTTTTTCTATAAATTCACTAGGTGTTTTATATATATGTATTAAATTTGTTTTAGTATCTAATTCCATTAAAATTTCCATTTTAACTTCATCACCTTTTTTAGGTATATATAATTTTGTATCATCTATTATATTATTATTTTTCATTAAACTATATACTGAATTTTTACCAAAAGAATAATATCTATCATTTATTTTCATATCATTACTGTATACTCTATTATCTTTTATATCAAAAGTAGTTCCCGCTATACCTGTAATTCTCTTAGTATATAAAACTTTGTCTTCTAATGGTTCATTAAATGAAATCATATCATTTAATTCTATATCTTTAAATTTATATATTATATTATTTGAAAAAATTCTATCTCCTACTAATATAGTTGGTTCCATTGATTGAGTTGGTATAACATAATTTCCTAAATAATGATTTTGAACTATAAATATTAAGAAAATTACAAATATTCCATTAAAAATACTTTGCATATTCTCTTTTAGTTTTTCATTATCAATTAATATATGAATTAAAGTTAATACCATTATAATTAACATAGTATAATCAAAATATTTATCATCTATACCAAATATAGCAGTTGATGCAAAATACATTATAAAATCTATTATAAATAAATATGATTTTCTAAATTTATTAGTTAATAATAAAAATAAATTTAATATAATAGTAATATTTAGTGCATATATTTTAATCGGTATTATTCTACTTACACTCTTGTCCATAAAAAATATATACATTCCTAATACTGTGATTGCTCCTAATATGTTTATACCGTACATTACATTTTTATTATTATATGCTAAAAATCCTAACCTATTAGTTAGACTGTCTGCTACATTATTAATTTTCAAAGTTAAAAATTTTTCATTTATAAAAAATAATATTATAATTCCTGCTGTAATTATGTAAAAAATTATCCAAAATAACATTTTTGTTCCTCCTTTTATGATAATAGTATTTTACCATAATTTAAAAATAAAAAAAAGAAGTATTCTATACTTCTATTTTTATTCTTCTTCAGTTTTTGTTTCTGTTGAAATTATTTGTTTTCCTCTATATAGCCCTGTTTCTAAATTGACTCTATGGGGTCTTCTTATTGTTCCATCAGCTTCCTTTACGAATGTTGGTGCTGATATCCCATCATGTGCCCTTCTCATATTTCTTTTAGCTTTAGAGGTTCTCTTTTTTGGTACTGCCATGTTTGAGCTCCTTTCATGTCATTTGTAATTACACGATATTATACAAATTTTTAAGCCCTTTTGTCAAGGACTTTATTTCAATTGTAAACCATGCATTGATATAACATGATTTCGTTTTATTTAATAACATGTTTATAACTCATTTTATTTCTAATTGTAAAATACCATTATTAAAACAACAATAAAAAGTATATATTACTAACTTACAAAATTAAAACTAGAACTACTCTATTTCAAAGCATGATTTTGTGCAATCAAATCTATAAAAACAAGGTCTTCTTCTCCTTCATTTCTAAGTCCATGAGATTCACCAGGTCTAGCTATAGTTATAGTTTTAGGTCCTACTACAGTTTCATTTCCATTACCATCTGTGAAAATTCCTGTACCTGAAATAATAATATAAGTATCTTCGTTATTCGTATGAGGGTGTATACCAATGCTATCTCCTTTTTTCAAAGTCATAAGCCCTATTTCTTTTATGGCTTGATCTTCGGTTGCACTTTCTCTACGAAATGCAAATTTACCATAAAGTATTCCAACACCTGTTTTACCTGCTTTTTCTACATTTTTATCAAAAAGTTTATTTAATGGGAAATATTGTTCTGTTGGATTATTTATTATAGTTTCAAGATTAGCACTATTATTTTTAGCAATAATATCTAGAAAGACAAGGTCTTCTTTATAAGGGTTGGCCAAGCCGTGTGATTGACCAGGTCTAGCTATAGTCATATCACCAGGTCCAACTTCCCAAGAATTACCATTTCCATCAGTAAAAATTCCTTTACCAGAAATTATTAAATAAGCATCTTCATTATCTTTATGTTGATGAGTTCCAATAGAATCTCCAGATTTTAAAGTCATCCAACCTATTTCTTTTATTGCATCTTGTTCTAATGCCATATCTCTAGTAAAAGAAAATTCTCCATAAAGTGTTCCTTTACCACCAGCAACATTTTTTTTATCAAGTTTTATAAATTTTTCAACAGAATAACATTGTGAGCATGTAGTTTGAGTTTCAGTGGATGTTTTTTTAAAACAACTTACAATAAACAATGATAATAATGCAAATACTATAGCATTCATAAAAAATATTTTTTTCATAATATACCCCCATTTTTAAATATAAAAATAATACAATCACTAATCTTATTAATCTATATTAGTTTCAATAAGTTTATTTCCTTTTAAAATTAAGTATTTATGTTTTTCTATTGAAGGAAAGTGATAATTGTCCCCTTCAGCATATTCATATTCAATTATATGTATCTTATTATTCTTAATTTCAGTTGGAGAAAATATAGTTTTAGGGCTATAACCAGCAACCACTTTCATTTTATTACCTTTATTAAGATAAACTGCCATTTCTGTACTTACAATCAGGTTTCCCCCACCAGCTGGATTAAGAACGAAAAAAACTATAGCATCATCAAGTCCATCATTATTTAAATCTCCAACAAATATTTCTGTTGAACCAATTTCTGCATCATTTATTTTCTTAATCTTAGGTGCATACTGGTCAAACAATTTTTGTGTTTCTTTTATTATATCAAGTTCTTTAATTGATTTAATTTCTTTAATTTTTCTATAATTAACTATTGCCCATTCATTACTTTTCATTGAATTAATTGGAATAGACCCACCTTGTTCACTGATTAACTCATTTTCAACAATTTTAAATTTTGAATGTGGCTTTCTATTTTTTAATGAATTAATGCTTTCATTTGTTAAATCACATTTTGGACATCCTGTTATTGTTCCATCATCAAAATAGCCAATTAAACCCCCATTAGAAAAGTATAAAAATTGTAGTTGTCTATTTTTTTCAAATTTACTATAACCTAAAATAGAAACAATCATAATTAATATTAGAACTTTAATTTTTTTCATTTTATTCACTTTCTTTCAATATAAATTTTTTCAATTCTATTTGATAATCCAGTCATATATTCCTCACTTATTTTTAAGTTTTGACCATATAACTCTACCTTATCTCCTACTTTTACATTTTCATCTATTAAAATAGTTGTATAATTCATGTGTACTTCTTTTATCATATATTTTTTGTTTTTTATATATACCACTTCATTTTTTCTTGCATAACCATCTACATAGCCTACTTCTATTATACCTACATTATTATCTATCTGCAAAATTTTTGAATAAAGACTCATAACATTTTCAAAAAGTGCTATACCTAATCTTACATAATCTAATACTATTTCTTTTTTATTATAGTATTTTGTAAACCCATCACTATTTAATATATGTTTTTTCAAATCATATTTTTTAGTATACTTATTGAACATTTCTATTTGTTTTTTTGTATATTCATCATTTGAAATTGCTGATGATAAATGAGTAAAAATAGCATAAATATTTAATTTTTTATTATCTAAATATTTATCAATTAGATATATTTCATCATTTCTAAAACCTAATCTATTCATGCCAGTATCAAACTTTATATGAATCTTATTTTTTAACCCTATACTTTCTATATATTCCAAATCTTTTTCATTAGTTATTGTAATTTCAATATTAGTCTTTTTTATTTTCTCATATTCGTTTTTTTCAATAGGACAAAGTATTAAAATATTAGTTTTCTTATCTAATTCATATAGTTTAATTGCTTCATTAAAAGTTCCTACTGCGAAATAATTTATGCCCAATTTTTTTAGTCTTTCAAAAATTATCTTATAACCTAAGCCATAAGCATTAGCCTTTAAAACTGCTATTATTTTATCTTTACCTACTTTATTAATAATTTCTAGTGTATTTTTTTCTAAAATATCTAAATTAATTTCTATATGGGTATTCATCATTTACCCTTATATATTCTAGGAACTCTGTCTCCTATGGTGCTCATTAATTCATAATCAATAGTTCCTATTAATTCAGCCATTTTTTTAATAGAGATATTATTTCCGTATAGTTCTGCAATATCTCCAACATTAACATTTTCATCTACTTCAACCATAATTAAATCCATACAGACATTTCCCACTACTTTATATTCTTTTCCTTTTATAAACACTATACCTTTGTTGCTAAAATCTCTTTTGTATCCATCTGCATAACCTATACTAATTGTTGCTATATATGAGTTTTTTTGAGCCTTATATGTCATATCATAACCTATATATTCATCTTTTTCTAATCTATATACATTACAAACTCTAGCATAAAAACCTAATACATTAGTATATAAGTCTATTCCAACTCTAACATAATCTAATACAATATCTTTTTCTTTATAATATTTTTGTAATCCAGCACTACTTAATATATGTTTTTTCAAATCATATTTTTTAGTATATTCTTTAAAAATATTTATTTGATTTTCAGTATATTCAGTATTACTGTAAATAGATGATAAATGTGTAAATATACCTTCTATATTTAAAGTTTTTAAATATTTATCAATAATTTCTAAAGTATTTTCAGTAAATCCTAATCTATTCATTCCTGTATTAAATTTAATATGTATCTTATTTTTTAATTTATTTTTTAAAATATACTCTAATTCTTTTTCATTAGATACACTTATTCTTATATTTGTATTTTCAATATCTTTATATTTTTCTTTTTCTACAATACCAAGTATCAAAATATTAGCAAATTTATCAATATTATATAGTCTCATAGCCTCATTTAAAGTTGCTACTGCAAAATAGTCTATACCTATAGATTTTAATTTTTCAAATACTTTTTCCAAACCATGCCCATAAGCATTTGCTTTTATTACTGCCATTATCTTATTTTTATCTACTTTTTCACTTATTTTTTTTATATTTTCTTCTAATTTATCTAAATCAACTTCTAAATAAGCTCTCATAAAATCACTCTTTTCTATATATTTAATCAACTTTATAATATCATAAAATAAAAAAAATAGCCATATAGAACACATTCACAAAAATTACTATATGTTCTATATGACTAAAATTTTATTTATTGATTTTTAAAATATGATGCATTTAAATTTTTTACTCCTTAATATTAAATATTTCCCTTATTTTCTTTTCATCTCCTACAACAACTATACTATCTCCTACATTAAACACAGTGTTTGCATCTGGTAATGATTCTCCAGTACTAGTTTTTCTAAGTAGAATATTTAACCCATGTTCACTTTTAATATTACTTTTACTAAGTTCTATATCTTTTAATTCTTTCGGCATTATTTTAAGTATTACTCTAGCCATTACCATATCTCCATAATCATCTATAATAATTATAGGGTTTGAATATTGATTATATAAATATTTACTTGTTATTTTTAAAATAAATTTATCTACCAAATTATTAAGCCATCTACTTTTTTTTACAAACCAAGTTGTAATTATTATACCTACTATCATAGGAATGAAAGCAATAACACTCCATGTAATAGTATTTCTAAATTGTAAAAATATATTTACTACTGTAGATACAATAGTAACCGTGAATGCATAACCAAACATCATAACATATCTTGCCAATTTTCGTCTAATTTTACTATTTACTACAATTTCTGCCTCCCTTGTTGTATATCCACTATTAGTTAACATTGATATTACTTGAAATCTCGCCTTTTCCTCAGTAAGACCTGTTATTCTAAAAAGTGTAACAAAAACTTCTGCAATTATTGTATATATAAATACAAAAAGAATAAATAGAATTATTGCTCCTAATATTTCCATCTTTTTACCTACTTTCTAAAATTGTGCTTGATATAATTTCTTATATTCTCCATCTTTATTCATTAATTCTTTATGACTACCCATTTCTACTATATTACCATCATCTAATAATATTATTTTATCACAATTTTTTATTGTAGATAATCTATGAGCGATTATAAAGGTTGTTTTATCTTTCATAAGATTTTTAATAGCGTCTTGTATTAACAACTCTGTTCTTGAATCTATTGAACTTGTTGCTTCATCTAATATTATAATTTTACTATTTTTTAAAAATGCTCTTGCTATAGTTAATTGTTGCTTTTGTCCTGCAGAAATATTATCTGCTTCTTCATTTATCATAGTCTTATAACCATCATTTAATGTTTTAATAAAATGGTGTGAATTAGCATTTTTACTAGCTCTTTCTATATCATTAAAACTAACTTCATTACTTGCACCAAATTCTATATTTTTTGATATAGTTCCATTAAATAGCCAAGTATCTTGCAATACCATAGTAAATGCTTTTGCTATATCATCTTTTCTTATATCTTTTATACTTATACCATCAATTTTAATATCTCCACTATTTATATCATAAAATTTCATAAGTAAATTTATTATAGTTGTTTTACCACTTCCTGTATGACCTATTATACCTATTTTTTCTCCTTTTTTAACAGAAAAATTAATAGAATTTATTATAGTTTTATCTTCATTATATGAAAATACTACATTTTCAAAATCTATATTTCCTTCAATATTATCTATATTTAACTTTTTAAACTTACTTTCATCTTCCATTTCTTCTAATTCCAAAAATTTAAAAATTCTTTCTGATGTTGCACTTAATTGTTGAAAATATACAGAAACTTGCGATGACATAGATAATGGTCTATGAAAAAGATTTAGGTAATGTATAAATGCTTGAAAACCTCCTAAACTTAGAGTTTTATTAAACACTAATATAGATCCTACTAGAGAAATAACCACATAATTTATAGTATTTAATGCTGATATAAGGGGCATTACAAGACTTGATAGTGCTTGTGATAAAAATAGTGATTTATATATTTTATCATTTATTTTTTCAAAATTTTCTATGCTTTCTTTTTGAGAATTAAATGCTAACACTATCTCTTGATTAGTATACATTTCTTCAATATATGCATTCAAACTTGCTAATTTAGACTGCAAACTTTTAAAGTATTTTTGTGATTTTTTTACTACCATAGATATAGTTAGTATCGTCATTGGTATGAAAACAAGAACAATTAATGTTAATTTAATTGAGATTATCATCATAAATACTATTATACCTACAACACTAATTATTACTGGTAATGTAGAATATATGATACCCCAAAGAGCAGTTATTAATTTATCTACATCATTTACTATTAATGATATTATATCTCCATCTTTTGTTTTATCTAAATGTGATATACCTAATTTATTTACCTTATCATTTATTTTTTTTCTTATTTCATAATTAATATTAGTCGTAATACGGAAAACAAGTAAATTTTGAATAGCATTTAATATCATAACTATTAAATATATAGCTATTATCAAATAAAACATAGATTTTAAACTAGTATAATCTATACCTGTATTTATACCTTCTACTACTAAATTAGTCATTTTACCTATTAAATATGGACCTTGTAATGAAAAAAATGTAGTAATGGAGATTATAACTGTGGCTATAATTAATAAATATGCTTTTTTATCAGATAAAGATAATATTTTTTTTATTGTATTAAATACTTTCATCTATATCACCTACTTGTATATTATATATTTCTTTATAAATCTCACAGTTTTTAATTAATTCATCATGTGTACCAAATCCAACCATTATACCATCATCTAATACTATTATTTTATTTGCATTTTTTATAGTAAGTAATTTTTGTGATATTATTATTTTCATTAAATCTAACTTATCTAAATTTTCTCTTATTTGTCTATCTGTTCTATTATCTAGTGCAGAAAAACTATCATCAAATATTATTAAATCAGCATCTTTGTAAATCCCTCTTGCAATTTGTATTCTTTGTTTCTGTCCACCTGATAAATTAGCTGCTCCTTCATTTAATTCTATATCTAAATCAGCAAAATCAGTTGCTTTGGCATAATTTATAGCCATATTTACTCTATCTATATTAGGATTACTATCTGCATAGGCTACATTTTTTAATATACTTAAATTAAATAATTTACTTATTTGTGGTACATATGAAATTCTATCTCTTAATGAATTAAGAGTATATTCTTTAATTTCTTTGCCATTTATTAATATTTTACCGCCAGTATTATCTAAAAATCTTAATAATAATTTGGCTATGGTACTTTTACCTGAACCAATACTACCTATTATTCCTAATGTTTCATTGCTTTTTATTTCAAAACTTAAATTTTCTATAACGGTTGATTCTGCCTTATCATATGAAAAACTTACATTTTTAAATTCTATACTTTCAATTCTTTCTAATTTTTCTTTGCTTTCATCATTAACTATCTCAATTTTTTCACTTAATACTTCATCTATTCTTTTAAATGAAACATAGGCTCTAGGTATTACAAAAAGTATAGAAGTTAACATTAAAAATGATATCATTATCATTACACTATATTGTATAAATGCAAATATTACCCCAATTTGTGTATTATATATAGGGATAAATTTTGCAATAAAATATACCACAACTGCAACTGAAATATTTATCATAAATTCTGCGAATGGATTTATTAATGATATAATTATATTTATAAAGTTATAAACTACTTTTATATCTAAATTTACATCATTAAATTTTTGACTTTCGTATTCTTGCTTATTAAATGCTCTAATTACTCTTTTACCACTCAATATTTCCCTTAAAATTGCATTCATTTTATCTGTTAATTTTTGTAATACACTAAATTTTTTAAGTAAAAGAAATACTGCTATTATTATACCAATTGTTAATATTCCTATTAATACAGCCAATACTGATAACATATGTGGTGCTATCTTATATGCTTGAATAATTGTTATAACTAATGTTATAGGGGCTAATATTGAAATTCTAAGTATCATTCCTAATGATTCTTGAAATTTTGTAATATCGTTTGTTGTTCTTGTAAGCAAACTTGATATACCAAACTTGGACAAATTTTTAGTAGAAAAATACTGTACCTTATTAAATAATTTAACTCTTAATTCCTTAGCAATTGTTGCTGTTACTTTTGCTATTAAAAATATATATAATATAGAAAATATAGTCGCTAAAAAAGCCATACCTAACATTTTTAATGAGTTATATTTAATAAATTCAAAATCATTTTTTACTATACCTATATCTATATTTTTAGCCAATCCTTTTGGAATTTCACTAGAAAAATATACGTTTATAATTATCATTATTAATATAAGTAAAAAAGGGAATATATATCTTTTTATATCATATTTTCTCATCTTTTCACCTCTTTAATTAATATTATACTATTTTTACAATTATATATCAATTGTTAAAATTTTTTTAATATTTGTTTACAAAAATTGACATTTAAGTTTTAAAACTGTATACTATGTTGTAGAATAGATAGAAAGGAATAAACTATGACTAATAAAGAAAGAAAAATTTTCACACTGATAAAAAAACATCCTGAGATAACACAAAAAGAAATTGCTAAACGATTAAATATGACAAGAACTTCTGTTGCTGTACATATTACCCATATTATGGAAAAGGGGTATATTTTAGGGAGACAGTATGTTATACGTAAAAAACCTCTAATTTTAGTAATTGGGGGATCTAACATAGATATACAAGGTTTTCCAACAAATAATTTTGAACTACATAATTCTAATATAGGAGAAATAAATAGAACTTACGGCGGTGTTGGAAGAACAATAGCAGTAAATTCAAATAGATTAGTAGAAAACACTAAATTAGTAACTGTTTTAAGTAATAGTAAAGATGGTATGGACATATTAGAGGATTTAAAAAAAGAAAATGTTGATGTTTCTGATATACTATTTTCAGATAAACCAATGTCTATGTACTTATCAATATTTGATAATAAAAGAGAAATGGTATCAGCTATTTCAGATATGGAATTAGTAAATGAACTAACTCCTGAGTTTTTAATGAATAAAGATGGTCTTTTTGAAGATGCTGAAATTATAGCACTAGATACTAATTTGCCACAAGAAACTTTAATTTATGCAGCAAATAATAAAAAAGAGGATCAAAAAATAATATTAGATACTGTTTCAGCAGAAAAAGCTAAAAAAATAACACCTATATTAGATAAAATTGATGTTCTTAAAACAAATAAAATAGAATTAGAAGCCATTATGGGAACACCTTTAAAAAATATAAAGAGCATTAAAAGTGCTTGTAAAACTTTAATAGATAAAAATGTAAAGAAAATATTTGTAACTTTAGGTGAAAATGGAGTTATTTATGCAAATAGTAAGAAAATTGTAAAAATTTCTAATCCTAAAAATATAAAAGTTGTTGATGTAAATGGAGCAGGAGATACATTCACAGCTGCATTAATATATGCTGAATTATCAAAATTCAACATGGAACATATGACTAAATTTGCACAATGTGCCGCTATATATAAGATATCAAAATTAGGTCCTTCACCTAAATGTTTTTCATTAGAAAAAATTAAGGAAACAATCAATACATATTATAAAGATTTAGATATAAAAGGAGAATTTTTAAATGAACTTTAATAAGCACATAGAATTAGGAGAGCATGTAAAAAATGCCATAGAGAAAAAAGCACCAATAATAGCACTAGAATCAACAATAATTTCTCACGGTATGCCGTATCCTAAAAATATGGAAACTGCATTAGAAGTTGAAAAGTTAGTTAAAGATAATGGGTGTGTGCCTGCAACTATAGGTATAATAAATGGTAAAATAAAAATAGGTTTATCTCACGAAGATATAAAATTATTAGCAAAAGAGGGTATAAATGTACCTAAGGTTAGTAGAAGAGATATTCCATACATAATTTCAAACAAGTTAAATGGGGCTACAACGGTCGCTTCTACTATGATAGGCGCAAACTTAGCAGGTATTAAAATATTTGCAACAGGGGGCATAGGTGGAGTTCATAGAGGGGCAGAAACTACTATGGACGTATCTGCTGACCTTGATGAATTAGGACAGACTAATGTGGCTGTTGTTTGTGCAGGTGCTAAATCAATACTTGATTTAAGATTAACACTTGAATACCTTGAAACTAAGGGAGTTCCTGTATTAGGTTATAAGACAAAAGAATTACCTGCATTTTATACTTCAAAATCAGGATTTAACTTAGATTATAAAATGAATAGTTCAAAAGAAATCGCAGATTTGCTTAATACTAAATGGGATTTAGGTTTAAATGGTGGAGTAGTAATTGCTAATCCTATACCAACAGAATATGAAATGGATGCAGACTTAATTGAAAGTGTAATTTCAAAAGCCGTTATAAAAGCAAACGAATTAGATATTAAAGGTAAAGATACTACACCATTTTTATTAGATGAAATCCAAAAAGTAACTGATGGTAATTCATTAGAATCAAATATACAATTAGTATTTAATAATGTTAAATTAGCTTGTAAAATAGCTAAAAATATGTAATGTTAGTGTATATTTCGCCTATGTCAGGTTATACTGACTTTGCATATAGGCAAATAATGAAAAAATTTAATCCTGATCTTATGTATTGCGAAATGATAAATTCAAATTTATTAATTCAAGAAAACTATAATACTTTAAATAGTATTATGCGTATAAGTGATGATGAAAATACTGGAGTACAATTATTTGGTAGTGATATACAGGATTTATACAATAATTTTATAAAATTAAATGAACTTGGTTACAAAGATTTACTTCTTAATTTAGGTTGTCCACAGCCAAAAATACTTAAAAATGGTGCTGGTGCTAATATGTTACATAGAATAGATGAAATAAACCATTTATTATCTAGTCTTAAAGAAAAAAATATTAAAATTTCTTTAAAAATAAGGCTTTCTGAATATACAGCCAAATATTTTGAAATGGCTAACAAGTATGAAATACCTTATCTATGCATACATACTAGAACAAAAGAACAACTTTTTAAAGGAAATGCTAATCATGAAATAACTGAAAAACTTTCAAACTTAGATAGAAACTTTAAATTTATTGCAAATGGAAATATTCATAGTTTAGAAGATTATCAAAAAATCTCTAAACTTAATATAGATGGTGTCATGCTTGCAAGAGGTGTAGTTGGAAACCCACATTTAATTAAAGAAATTAAAGAAAATAGAAAAATTGAAGTTACACTAGAACAAACCAAAAAACTAGTAATAGAACACCTAAATTATCTAAGTGAAGATAAAGGTGAGCAAAAAGCAAGTATAGAAATAAATAAATTTTTAAAAGAATATTTTAAAAATATAGATAGACAAACTTTAAAAGATATTATTCTAGATAAAAATTTTGAAACTAAAATAGAAAAAATAAGCCACATTAAATAATGTGGTTTTATTTTAGAATTTGTCAAATTTTTGACTAAATCTAAAATATAACTTGAAAAAACACCAAAAAAATGATAAAATCAGTTTAGAAAAAGTCAAATTTTTGACTAAATCTAAAATGAGGTGATAAAATGATTATAAAAAGAGACTTATATTTGAATAAATTAATAGCACATAAACACAATGGTAGAATAAAAATAATAACTGGTATCCGTAGATGCGGTAAATCTTTTTTACTAAGTAATCTATTTAAAAAACATTTATTATATGAAGGTGTTAAATTAAGCAATATAATTGAAATATCACTTGATGATATAAAATATAAAGAATTAAGAAATCCTGAAAAATGCTATAAATATGTTACTGATTTAATTGATGAAAATAATAAAGAAAAATACTATCTATTATTAGATGAAGTCCAATTAATGACTGATTTTGAAGATGTATTAAACGGATTTTTACATTTAGATAATATAGACGTTTATGTTACTGGAAGCAACTCTAAATTTTTATCAAAAGATATTGCAACAGTTTTTAGGGGTCGTGGCGATGAAATAAGAATGTTCCCTTTAAGTTTTTCTGAATTTTATAATTCACAAAACGAGAATTTTGAAACTGCATGGGAAAAATACTATACTTATGGGGGATTACCTTATATCTTAACCATAGATGATGAAAAAGAAAAAATATATTATTTAAAAAATTTATTTGAGCATACTTATTTAAGAGATATTGTTGATAGATATAACATTAAAAATGATATGAATTTATCTATACTAGTTGACATTATAGCTTCAAATATTGGGTCATTAACTAATCCGCAAAAATTATCTAATACTTTTAAAAGTGAAGTAAAGATTGATATTTCAATGCCTACCATAAAAAAATATATAGATTATTTAGAAGAAGCATTTATGGTATGTGGCATAAAAAGATATGATATTAAAGGAAAAAAATATATAAATACACCTATGAAATACTATTTTGAAGATATTGGTTTAAGAAATGCAAGACTTAATTTTAGACAAATTGAGAAAACACATATTATGGAAAACATAATATTTAATGAATTAAGATATAGGGGTTATTTAGTAGACATTGGCATGATTAAAATAGATGAAAAAAATTCTCTTGGAAAATATGAAAGAAAGCAAATTGAAATTGATTTTATTGCTAATCAAGGAATCCAAAAATACTATATACAGTCTGCATTTAATTTACCAACAAGCGAAAAAGAAAAACAAGAAAAAAGACCATTTTTAAATATTGCCGATTCATTCAAAAAAATAATAATTGTTAAAGATAATATATTAATCCAAAAAGATGATAATGGAATAATAACTATGGGATTAAAAGAATTTTTATTAAATCCTAACAGTTTAGAATTATCTTAAAATAATAATGGGGATGAATTTAAACAAATTTAAAAGAAATGATAGATTTAATAAATATTAAAAATATAATAAGAGTATATAGTAAAGGTAAAAAGTTTTCGAATTCAAACTCAGAAACTTTTCGTTTTTGAGAAATTACAGACTTTTTACCACACTCTCTTTTGATTAAATATCTCAATATTTTTTTATTACTTAAATTCTAAAAGCCAATCTATTATATTAATCACTTTTATTCCATCATATGATTTTTCAAAATCCCTATCCATAGATAAAACTATTTTTTCATAATTATCTTCTATTTTAATTAATGATTGTAATTCTCTATTTCTAGTATTTTCATTCATTAAACTTTCTGTTACCTGTATATATATTTTTTCGTTAGGTTTTTCTGCTATAAAATCTATTTCTGTTTGTTTCCATTTACCTATGTATACATTATAGTCTCTTCTTAATAGTTCTAAAAATACTATGTTTTCCAAAATATTACCCCTATCAATATTTCTGTATCCTAATAATAAATGTCTAAATCCCATATCTATAATATAATTTTTTTCAAGTGTTTTTAATAATGCTTTCCCCTTTATATCATACCTTGATACTGAATATACAAAAAAGGTATCTTGTAACATTTTAATATATTTATTTATTGTACTATTGGCCACATTATTTTTAGCCTCATCAAGTTCTTTTTCATTTGACAGTACATTAGCAATATTATTCGTAGAAGTAATATTCCCAATATTTGAACATACAAACATTATAATTTTATTTAATATTACTTGATCAATTTGTCTATTTCTTTGTACAATATCTTTTAATATTATAGTAGAATAAATACCCTCCAATGCTTGATTTATTCTAGGTATATTATTTTCAATATTTTGAAATTCATGTAATACTGGCATTCCCCCTATTTGTATATATTTTTGAAATTTTTCTTCTATACTTATCATCTTATCAAAATTATAAAAATCTAAAAATTCTTTAAATGATAAAGGTAGCATTTTTATTTCTATATATCTACCAGAAATCAAAGTAGAAAACTCCGAAGATAACATATATGCATTAGAACCTGTAATATATATATCACAGTTAAAATCTAATCTAAATGATTCTACTGCTTTTTCCCAGTGTTCTACAACTTGTAATTCATCAAATATAAGGTAGGTTTTATTAGAATTTTTAATTTTACTTGAAATATAATCATATAAGTCTATATATGTCTTTATATCTTTATATTTTAGTGATTCAAAATTTATATGAATTATATTTTCTTCATTAATCCTCATTTCTAGCAAATAATTATGAAATAAATCTAATAATGTTGATTTTCCGCATCTTCTTATTCCAGTGATAATTTTTACTAAATCTATATCTTTATTTTCTATTAATTGTTCTAAATAATTAGGTCTTTTTATTAACTTTTGCATAGTAACCTCCTTTTTAGTATTATATACTTAAAAATAGCAAAAGTCAAAAGTTTTTGAATTCAAACTCAGAAACTTTTTCTTTTTAACAAGTTTTTAACTTGAAACTCAAAAACTTTCAAATATAAAAAGCGGAACTTTTGTTCCACCTTAACACATATTTTTTATTTATTTAAATTTCTATTACAATCTATTTTTTTATTATTTTTCATTAATAACCGTTTTTAACTCAAACAACAATTGTTTTAACTCATCTATATTTTTATTTGATTTTAATATTTCTTCATCTAAACTATTATCATTTAATACTTTTTCAAAATTAGTTACCTTTTCATCTAAAGTTTCAATTTTTCTATTTTTTATAAAGTTTACATTTATACCTGTACCTATTCCAAATGTTTTTTGTGTATCTATACCTGCACTTAATTTATATACTATTTTATTTGAAGGAATAGTTCCACTTACTCCTAATGCAAATCCACCTGTTTTGTTATAATAAGAAGTACTTGCTCCTATTGATAATAAATTGTATCCTGTTACTTGCGGTAAATTGTTTATCGCTATTGAAGTCGCTACTCCACCACTAAATCTTTTTTCTAATGTGTCAATTCCTATTATGTTACCTAATCTTTTTTCAACTTCAGATTTTGTATAATATTCTTTTTCCAAATGTTCTTTAACTAATTTATCAGTTACTATTTTCCCTTTTGGATTTGCAATATCAGCATCACTGCTTATTTTTTGAGTAAATTTATCTATTTCTATATTACTACCATCATTTTGTAAGAAAGTATTTGATAAATTATCTTCTAATAGTTTTTTATCAAAATTTAATTTAAATTGGTTATTTTCTTTTTTACTAACTGCATAATTTTTTTCTAAGTAGTCAAAAATAGTTTTACCAATTAAAGTTTTTTCATCATTTTTATTTACTTCGCCATTTCCTAAATTTTTTAAATTTTCATTATTAAATCCTATTAAATATTTTTTAGGGTTATCACTTTCTTTTATTACTATATTATCATCTTTATTTTCTATTTTTATAGTTGTTTTTTCATCACCCATAACAGTTGAAGAAGATATATTGGCAATTTTTACATTCAAATCATCTATTCTTTTATCTATAATTTCAAGTTGTTTTTCTGTAGCTATTTTCCCACTACTAGCTCCATTCCATGTTAGATTTTTAAGTCCTGTTATTTGACCTTCTCCTCCATTTAATGTTAAATTAGATATTAATACATTTTGTTCAAGTTGTATTCTTATACCATCTGATCTTGATCTTGTACGAATATTTTCACTTCCTGCAAAATTAAGTAATCTAGTTTTTTTAGAACCTCCTGTATCTCCTTCATATTCTATTCTAGAATCTTCACCATATATTAATCCATTAGCCAAAAATATTAATATTAACCATACAGTTCTTATATTAAATAATATTTTCAGCCATTTTATTTTTTTATTTCTATTCATTAATGTTCTCCTTACTTATTTGGCTTAAATTACATTATTTTCTAATATTTTTGAATCTGATTTTAATTTTTCTATTAACTCTTTTATAGTTCCTTTTAATTCATCTATTTCTTTTTTATTTTTGTCTAATTCTCTTCTATATTTTTCAACTTCTTGTCTATGTTTATTTTCTAAATCTGATATTTTCGCATTTAACATTTCTTCATTTTTTACGCTAGTTATATTTCTAGAAATTACTTTATTTTTAACGAAATTAATATTTACACCTGCTGACACTCCAAAAGTTTTTTTAGTATCTACTCCTGCACTTAATTTATATACTATAATATTTGAAGGTGTAGTCCCACTTAGTCCTAATGCAAATCCACCTGTTTTATTATAATATGATGCCCCAAATCCTAATGATACTAAATGATTTCCACTTACTTGTGGAATATTTCCTATGGCAATAGCAGTTGCTATACCCCCACTTAATTTTCCTTCTGTTTCATTTACTTTATCTGATAATTGTTTAACATTAGCAACTTTTTCATCTATAGATTTTTTATTATAATAATTATTCTCTAAGTATTTTTTTACTTTTGTATCAGTTACTAATGAATTTTCAGGCTTTTCTAAATTCGATTTTTCACTTAATTTTTTGGTCCACTCATTTATATTTATATTACTTGCATCTATTTTAACAAAACTTTTTTCTAAATCTTTTTTTAATTCATCATTATTTAATATTTTTTCAGATACTTTTTTATCTAATTCTTCTTTATTATAGTAATTACCTTTTAAATATTCACGTAAAGTTTTTCCAGATATGGTTTTCATATCTTGTGCATTTATTTCACCTTTACCTATTTCAGATAACTTTGTTTTAATCTTATCTGATAATCCTATTTTATATGTATTCGAATTTTCTTCTACTACTATCTCATCATTATTAGCACTTTCAATTTTTATTGAAGCCTTTGCTCCTGGTTTAAGTTTATCTATTCTCTCTTCATTTATTTTTATTCTATCATAAACTATTTTAAGTTGGTCTTCTGTTGCTGCTCTTCCACGAATCGCATTTCCATCCCATCTTAAGTTTGTTAATCCTGTTATTTCACCTTTTTCTCCATCAATTTTTATTTTTTTCCCAAGAGTTATTACATTTTTAAGATTTATATTAATTTTTCCATTTGTACCTGTTTCAGTTTCAATATTTCCATCTCCTAAAATTCTTAACTTATCTTGTTCTAAAATTATACTTTCTTCTTTCCCATTATCACCTATAAAACTTAATCTTCCTACGTCTCCTAGTTGCGTTCCTTGTGGTTCATTAGCAGAAATTGATAAATTACTAGTTATTAAAAATGGGATTATTACTCCCAATATTAAATTTTTCTTACTGTTAATTAAATTCTCTATTTTTAACATTTCCTTACACACTCTCCTTTTATTTTTCTACTTAAATTCTGAATACAATTTCTTATTTTTGAAAAAGTCATAAGTTTCGTTATAATCATTTTCATCTTTAAAAACACCCATTATTTTACTTATTTCTATTGCAAATTCAAGATATGCATTTGCATTTGCTGTTATTAAATTTTTATCAAAAATTAAATCTTTTTGTGCATTAATTTTTACATTTTTATAATTTTCTAAACATTTTATATTATTTAAATAATCTACTCCTGCACATATAGCCCCAACCTTAATTCCTTCTATTAAAGTATTTTTTACTAAATTTTCTAATTCTTTATTATCTAATATATTTGATATATTTCCACCTGGTATTATAAGTAAATCATCTTTTGATATTTTAACATTAGATATATTAGTATCTGCTAATATTTGTATGTTTTCAAAAGATTTAATTTCTTTATTTTCTAAACTAACATATTTAACTTTATCTTTTAAAAAATATGATAAAAATATTGTTTCAAATAAAGTAAATTCATTATAAGTTATAATATAAACCATGATATCCTCCTATTTTTTTATTCTTAATGCTACTGTACAAGATATAACTATAAGTAATGAACTTAATATTTGCATAACATTAATACTTTCATTTAATAAAATATAGGCTACTACTGCTGTTGAAATAGGCACTAGTAATTGTAATATATTAAATACTACTATTCCATATTGATGCAATATCTTTAATGATAATAGTAAGCCTGTAACTATTCCATAAATACCTGATAACATAATAAATAATATTAAAATATGACTAGCATTTAGTAATTCGTATATATTGTTTGTAAAATATGATAATAATATGAAAACAATTCCCATTACAAGACTTATCATAGTTGCTATTATTATGCTAGGTAATTTTTTACTCATAATTTTAAAGAATATATTCTGTATTGAATTTGCTAGTATAGATATCATTAAAAATACATACCCTAAAATATAGTTTGAGCTCTGTGCATTTGCATTTTTTGAGTAAAATATAAATACAAAAGAACCTAATATTGCTATTATAGACCCTATTATAAATCTTATATTTTTCACTTTTTTTCTTTCATCTTTAAAAACAAATGAAGCCATTATAAGTGATATAGGCATACCTAAAATACCAAATATACTAGCTGACAATGAAGAAGTATATTTTAGACCTTCCATTAAAAAGTACATATATATTGATGCTAAAATAGATATAGACATAATGCTTAAAAACATTTTTTTATCTTTGAAAACTATTTTTAAATACTCTCTATATTTCATATATGATATAAGTAGTAAAAATAATCCCCCTGCTAAAAATCTTAATCCATTGTTACTATACACACTAAATCTTGTACTTAAAAATCTCAACATAGGGTAATTAAATCCCATAAATATTACATACATTATTGCTAAAATATTATTATCTTTATTATTAAATCGCATATTACTCCCTACTTTATTGTATTTATCTCAGTTATTATATCACATAAAATTAAAAATTTTAATAATTTATATTAAAATGTTATTAACAAAAAAGTTTTACTATATTATTTAAACTGATTTTTTAATTTAAAAAGATGACATTTAGAATTATTAGAAAACATATACCTTATATTTTCTATTTTATATCTAATTTAAGGTATATGTTCTTAGAATGTCATCTTTTTTACTATGTTTTAATTAATTTTATCAATAAATTGTATTACCAATTATACCCTATATTTAAATTAGCTCCAACTTGAATATTCTTTTTCAAATCTCCATTAAGTTTAAATTCTGGATTTAAAACAAAACCATTAACTTCATATTTTGTACCTAATTTCAAGTTATAATCAAAGTAACTTCTAACAACCTTATTTGTTTCTTTTGAATCAAAAGTTGATAATACTTGATTATTATATCCTCCTGAAACATTAGGTTCTGCATATATATTAAGTTTAGGTAAAACTTCATATGAAATATTAGTACCTAAATTTACATCGAATCCTACTCTATCTTTTAAGTAAACTTTGTCATCTAATTCTACTTTACTTGAATATGTTAAATAAGTTCCAATAATAGGTTTAATATTTAATTTTCCAAAGTTAAAGTTTTTAGAATATCTAGCATAAATATCAACATTATGATTTAATTTTTTATCATACTCTGCTAATCTATATCTTATAAATGAATCAAATTCTTTATATTTAAGTGAAGCACCTATTCCAACATTATGTGAAATTCTATTTTGATATTCAGCAAAAGCACCTATACTTAAATCTGAATTTTTAAATTTATGATTTCCTCCTAAAGATACTCCTGTAATGAAATTAACACCATTTTTACCTATTAATTCTTTAGAACCATTTACATTTATAAAGAATCTATCATTAGTTCTATTTATAACATCATAATCTTTATAATAGAATGCATCTGCATATTTTTTATAATCTTCAAATTTTATTTTGTTATTTTTTTCTATATTCTTTTCACTAAGTTCTTTTGCAGCTTCTAATGCTTTTGTAACTTCTTCAACTGTTGTAGCTTTTTCAACTTCTGCTTGTGCTTTTGTTATTTCATCTTCTGTTAAACCTACTAATTTTGATATTTCAGTTTTAGCATTTGCTTTAGTATCTTGTAATTTCTTAGCATTATCTTTTGCTATATTATTTGCACTAAGTTCTTTTGCAGATTCTAATGCTTTAGTTACTTCTTCAACTGTTGTAGCTTTTTCTATTTCTTCTTGTGCTTTTGTTACTTCATTTTCTGTTAAACCTGATAATTTTGATATTTCAGTTTTAGCAGTTGATTTAGCATCTTGTAATTTCTTAGCATTATCTTTTGCTAAATTATTTTCACTAAGTAATCTTGCTGCCTCTAAAGCTTTAACCACTTCATCAACTGTTTTTGCTTTTTCTATTTCTTCTAGTGCTTTTTCTCCTTCTGCTTCAGTTAAACCTTCTAAATCTGTTATTTGACTTATAGCATCTCTTTTTAACTCTTCTAGATTTTCTGCTTCTTCTTTTTCTTGTTCTTGTTTATTTTTTTCATTAAGTGTTATTGCTTCTTCTAATACTTTTGCAACTTCTTCAACAGTTTTAGCTTTAGTGATTTTTTCTTGTACTTCTATTCCTTGTTCTTCTGTTAAACTATCTAAATCTGTTATTTGACTTATTGCATCTCTTTTTAACTCTTCTAGATTTTCTGCTTCTTCTTTTTCTTGTTCTTGTTTATTCTTTTCATTAAGTGCTATTGCATCTTCTAATACTTTAGCTACTTCTTCAACAGTTTTAGCTTTAGATATTTTTTCTTGCACTTCTATTCCTTGTTTTTCAGTTAAACTATCTAAATCTGTTATTTGGCTTATAGCATCTCTTTTTAATTCGTCAAGATTTTCTGCTTCTTCTTTTTCTTGTTCTTGTTTATTCTTTTCACTAAGTAATCTTGCAGCTTCTAATGCTTTAGTTACTTCTTCAACTGTTGTAGCTTTTTCTATTTCTTCTTGTGCTTTTAATCCTTCTGCTTCAGTTAAACCTTCTAATTCTGATATTTCAGTTGTTGCATCTATTTTAGCTTGTTCTAATTTCTTAGCTTCATCTTTTGCTAAATTACTTTCGCTAAGTAATCTTGCAGCTTCTAATGCTTTAGTTACTTCTTCAACTGTTGTTGCTTTTTCTATTTCTTCTTGTGCTTTTAATCCTTCTGCTTCAGTTAAACCTTCTAATTCTGATATTTCAGTTGTTGCATCTATTTTAGCTTGTTCTAATTTCTTA
>NZ_LOQI01000002.1 GCF_001517915.1 Oceanivirga salmonicida
TTAATTTGCAACAGCCCCTTCATCTGCTAAATATTCCCTTAATGATAATTTTGTTAATAATGATTTGCTGTATTTTTCAACAAACATTTCATTAGGGGTTTTATTTTTATATTTTTTCTTTATTAAACATTTATATTACTAATGACTTCATACAAATCTTCTTGTTTAATATCTTCTAAATTCATACTTTTAGGATATACTTTTCTTAATATTCTATGTATATTTTCTATTCTTGCTTTTTGATTTGGTTTTCCTGCTTCACAGTAAAATATATTAGTTCTTGCGGTGTCTTATATTGTATTTTATATCCTAACAAAAATTGTATACTTGGTATGAATAAAGTCATAATATATCCATTTGTTCCTTTTCTTCCACATACTAAATCCATTTCCACTATATTAGCTTTAGGATTTTCTTTCATATATTTTAAAAAATCTTCATATTCTTTATTTTTAAGTATTTCTTTTCTTGATAAATATTGTATAGTTTCTTTTTTATCTATCTCTTTTTTCTTTCTTTTTATTTTTTTCTTATTATATCTTATATAGCCTTTATTTATCCAAGAATAAACCGTTGTTTCACTAACTATAGCATATCCTTCTTCTCTTAGAGAAGATAATACATGATGCATAGTTTGCCCTAATTTTAATCTTTTACCTATTTCATCCATCAAATCAAATCTATATTTTATATTTTTTAAAACAGTATTAGATGATGTTTTTAATTTATCATAACATGATTGTGCATATATTGATTCATAAATTATATAATCTTATAGACAATTATTCTTTAAATATCTAGTACAACCATTACATACTTTTACACCTGTTTTTAATATATTACATGGATGTTTTTTAATTAATACTTTATCAGCTTCTTTTTTATTCAAATTTACTGCTCTTTTATTTTTTATTAATTGTTTGTATTTTTTTATTTCTCTAGATACTGTTGAAGGATTAATTTTAAGTATATTAGCTATTTCTCTTATTGATTTATTTTCTTTTAATGCAAACTCTATTTCAAATCTTGTTTTTAAATCCATATTTTAACCTTTCTTTTGTAAAAAGTGTTACATATCAAACTTAAAATCAACTTAAAAAATAAATTAAAAATTTTAAACAAAAAACTGGAATTTTAGTTCCAGTTTTCATATATTATCTATGGTGTCCTGTTATTTCATCGTAAATATAACTTAATCCTCCTTCAATAGCACCGCCAACAGATCCTAAAGTTGCTCCACCTATTGTACCACTTACTGTATCAATTATTGGCAAAGTAACTGTACCACCTGATGCTCCAACTAATACTCCCCCTACTCCACCTTTAATACCTTCTTTAACAACTTCATGTACAAAATCTGAGTTATCCCATGTTGATTCATATGTTGTTCTAGTAGTTACAGGTCTTTTTACAACAACTAAATCCATTTTATTATTTATTCTTGATAAAACCTTGTGATGGATAGTGTTTGTATTTGCCACTGTAATAAAACTTACCAAAAATAGTATTGTAAATAATGCTTTTTTCATGTTTTTTTCTCCTTAATTTTTTTCTACTAGCAAAATATTATAATATTATTCCCCTTTTTTTACAATACACTATATTTTCAATTAATTTATTACACTTTAATTCTTTAAATTTTTTCATTTTGTATTTCTCGCATAACTTTTGCTACAAAATAAAAAGAACCACAATATATATTAAGCTTATTATCATAATAGGTTAAATTTTCTATCTTTGCATTAGGTAATTCTTTTTGCACATTTTCTTTTGTTCTACCCCTATATATATCAGACATTGGAACTAAACTAACTTCATAATCTTTAAATAATTCATATATTCCCTTTAAATCTTTATCTTTTAATACAGATAAAAATATATGAATATTTTTTTTATCAATGTCTTTTATTTTATCTAATAATAATTTAATAGATGCTATATTATGTGAAACGTCTACCAAAATATTTGGCTTTAAATATTCTTGTCTACCACGTATTTTAAAGTTTTTAAGACCTTTTTCTATCATAGCATCACTAATATTTAATTCTTTAAATACTCTTTTAGCTAATAAATAGTTATCATTTTCCCCTAAATACTCGCTATCATTAGTTTCTTTTTCAATATATTCTTTTAAAAATTTATCTGTATAAAAAGTCTTAGTATTATTTTTACATATACCTGCTTTTTGATAAGCAATTTCTTCTAAACTTTCACCTAATATTTGAGTATGGTCATAAGAAACATTGGTTATAAGAGCTATATCATAGTTAAAAATATTTGTAGTATCTTTTCTACCACCTATACCTACTTCTATTATCGCTATATCTACCTTATTATCAACAAAATAATTCATTGCTATAATAAATAAAAATTCAAAGAAACTAAAATCATTTTCTCTAATTTTTATATATTCTTCTATAAGTTTATCTTTACTAATTTTTTCTTGATTTATAGTTATTCTTTCTCCAACTTCTAATAAATGCGGTGAAGTAAATTTACCAACCTTATATTTCTCCATTAAAACTGCTTCTAAATAAGAGCAAGTCGTTCCTTTACCATTAGTTCCTGTAACATGTATTAAAAAAGGTAACTCTTTAGGCAAAAAACTTCTAATATTACTTTGATTTCCTTTTTTTCTTGAAAATAATTCTTCTAACATTTTCACCCCTTTCAGAACTATTATAACATTATTTTATTAAAATAGTGTTAAAAAAATTGTAAAAATATCATTTGAGTGGTAAAATCTATTATAGAACAATAATGAAAGGAGATACACATGAAAGGATATTTTAGTTTAGTATTGCATACACATTTACCATATGTAAGACATCCAGAATATGAAGAATTTTTAGAAGAAGACTGGTTATATGAGGCCATAACAGAAACCTATATACCTCTTTTAAGAATGTTTTCAAATTTAAAAAACGATAATATTGATTTTAATCTTACTATGTCTATGTCAGGAACTTTAGCAAATATGTTAAATGATGAACTACTTATGGAAAGATATTTAAAACACCTAGATAAAATGATAACATTTTGCATTAGTGAATTAGATAGAACAAAAGAACAACACGATATACACGAAGTCGCAAAACATAACTATAATTTCTATAATTCTGCAAGAGAATTTTTCTTAAATCATGATAAAAATTTAATAAAAGAATTTAAAAAATATCAAGATTTAGGACACTTAGAAATTATTCCAGTTACTGCAACCCATGGTATGCTACCTGTTATGAAAGATTTACCCGAAGCAGCAAATGCACAAGTACTACAAGCAAAAAAGGATTATATCAAAAACTTCGGTGTAGAACCAAAAGGAATATGGCTTGCTGAATGTGCATATTACCCAAATCAAGACAAATATTTAGCAGATAATGGTATAAAATACTTTTTAATAGATGCACATGGTATACTACATGCTAATCCTAGACCTGAATATGGAGTCTTTGCACCATGTTATACTGAAAACGGAGTTGCTGCATTTGCAAGAGACTTAGAATCTTCTGAACAAGTTTGGAGTAGTGAAATTGGTTACCCTGGTGATGTAGTTTATAGAGAATTTCATAAAGATGCTGGTTATGAACTAGATTATGATTATGTAAAACCTTTTTTACATAATGATGGTGTAAGAAGAAATACAGGAATTAAATATCATGCTATAACTAACAAAAAAGGAGATTATAAGATGATATATAATCCTGAAAAGGCCATACAAAAAGCAAAAGAACATGCATATAATTTTGTACATAATAGAAGTTTACAAATAGCACACCTTTCTCGTATGATGAAATATAGAAAACCAATAATAGTTTCTCCTTATGATGCGGAACTTTATGGACACTGGTGGTATGAAGGACCAATATTCTTAGAACATATGTTTAGAGCTATGGCTAAATCTAATTTTAAGTCTATAACTCCTAGTAAATATTTAGAAAAATACCCTTTAAATCAAATAGTAGATATAAGTATGTCTAGTTGGGGAGCAAATGGGTATTATGATGTTTGGGTAGATGGAAGTAATGACTATATTTACAGACATTTACATAAAGCAGCAGAAAAAATGATAGAAATAGCAAAAAGAGATCCAAAAAATGATATAGAGTATAGAATGTTTAATCAAATGGCAAGAGAACTTATGATAGCACAAACATCTTGTTGGCCTTTCATAATGTACACTGGTACTATGGTTGGTTATGCACAAAAGAAAATATCAGACCATGTTAATAGATTATTCAAACTATATGAAAATATAAAAAATAACGATATAGATATTGAATGGTTAGAAGAAATTGAATATAGAGATAATATATTTAAAGATATAGATTATAGAATATATAGAGGGTAAAATGACAAAAATATACTTTGACAATGCAGCTACAACTAAGGTTAATGATGAAGTAATTAATACTATGTTAGAAACTATGAAAAATTATTATGCTAATGCAGATTCAACTCATGATATGGGATTAGAGATAGCCAAAAAAATTCGTGATGAAAAAAAAATATTTGAAAATCTTTTAGGTTTAAAAAAAGAAAACATATATTTTACTGCAGGTGGTGGCGATGCAAACAATATAATTATAAATTCGATAGTAAGTTCACATAAAAAAGGACATATTATTTCAACAAAAATAGAGCATCCTTCTGTATTAGAAACTATTAAAAATTTAGAAAATAATTATGATATATCTTATGTTAATGTTGATAATTACGGTTTTGTAAATGAAACAGAACTTAAAAACTTGATTAGAGAAGATACTATTTTAGTAAGCATTTCATTTGTTAATAGTGAATTAGGAACTATTCAAAATATAGAAAAATTATCAAATATGGTTAAAGAAATAAATAAAAATACAATATTTCATACAGATTTTGTACAAGGTTTAGGGCATATAAATGTCAATTTTTCTAAATTAAAAGTAGATGCTATTAGTTTTAGTTCGCACAAAATATATGGTCCAAAAGGAATTGGAGCAATGTATATTAATCCTGATATTAAATTCAAGAAAAGTATATACGGCTCTAATACAGAAAATCATTTAGTTCCTAGAACTATGCCTAATGAATTAGTTCTTGGATTTTTAAAGGCAATTAATCTAATAGATTATTTTAAATTACAAAAAATGCAAGAATTAAAAGAATATTGTATGCAAGAATTATTAAAAATTAAAAATGTAAGAATAAATAGTCCAGAAAATTCTAGTCCTAGTATTTTAAATGTTGCATTTAAAAATATTAAAGGAGAAGTAATTCTTAACTATTTATCTGCTAATAACATATATATTTCAACTGGCTCTGCTTGTTCATCTAAAAAAGGTGTAAGCAATGTTATTAAAGAAATAAATTTAGATAAAGAATATATAAATGGTGTCATAAGAATAAGTTTTAGCATTGAAAACACAAAAAATGAAGTTGATATTATGATAAAACATATTAAAGAAATAGTAGAAATGATATAATTAATAGGTTTACTTTTTAAGTGAGCCTATTTTTTCTTTTTTAATATAATATGGTATAATTTAATAAAATTAAATAGGGGAGAATAAAATGCTAGAAATCTGTATTGATAATATTGAAGATATTAAAATATGCAATGAATATAAAGATATAATAGGTAGAATAGAATTAAACTCTTCATTAAATGATGGTGGTTTAACTCCTACTTTAAGTTTACTTAAAAATGCTCGTAAACTTTGTAATAATAATATTTCTATAATATCTATGTTAAGACTTAGAGCGGGAGATTTTTATTATACTGATGATGAATTTAATGTAATGTATGAAGATGCTATAGAAATATTAAAATATGCTGATGGTATAGCATTTGGTGCTTTAAATAAAGATGATAGCATTGATTTAGAGAAAACTCAAAAAATATTAGACTTATGTAGAAAAAATAATAAAGAATTTGTTTTTCATAGAGCCATAGATGTAACTAAAGATTACTTTAAATCAATTAAGTTACTAAATGATATTAGAATAGATAGAGTTTTAACAAGTGGACACGAAAAAAATGCCTTATTAGGGCTAAAGAATATTAAAAAAATCATTGCTGACTTTGAAATTTTAGTAGGTTGTGGTATAAATACTAAAAATATAAATAATTTTAAAGGTTATGACATACACGGTTCTTTTTCTAAAAAAATTAATTCTAGTTTTGGAACTAGAAGTGAAGTTTGCAAAAAAAATCTAGAAAAACTTAGAAAAAGTAATTTTTTCAAAAAATCTAATACCTTGTTCATCCATGGAGCAGGTATAGGAAATAATAAAGACGGAAATAGTTTAACTGAATTTATTGATAATCCCATTTTACTAAATTTTAAATACAATCAAAATCTACCAATAATTAAAGATATACAAAACTTACTTAATATACAAATATATGGCGATGATGCTATACAACATATAATAAATCATAAATTTTCATCTGATGATATTAAATATATTTCAGGACATAGTGTAGGAGCATATAATGTTTTAAAGGCATTTGCTAATGGTATAATAAACCCTAAAAATATATTTGAAAGAATTTACCCACAAAAAGTTGATTTATTAGAGCTAGGTGCTCCAAGAATAGATGAAATAGCTAAATATATAGATGAAGCATCTAAAAGAGCAGAATATGTCCTTATAGAGCTTATAGAAGGCGATAAACTAGAATTAGACTTCGATATAAACTCATTGGCAGCAATTCAATACGGTAATAGAAGTGTAGAATATTTTAATGAAATTTTTAAAAATAGAACTTTACCTAAAAATGTTTTTGTTTTAAAAATTAGAAAAGTTGAACATAACAATGATTATTTAGATAATGTTCTGACAAATCACGCTAAGTTATTTAGAAAAAATACAACAATTAACAAAAAGATAAAAAGAGTTAGAATGGAATTTATAGAAATTATCAAAAATAAAAGTATTCACAAATATATGAAACTTAAAAAATTAAAAGAACTTGAACTAGAATTTAATCATTCTGAAAAATATGAATAAAATAAATACTGTAAAAGGAGAAAAGTGATGAAAAAAATAATATTATTTGTATGTGCTTTTAATTCTTTGCTAACATTTACATCTAATTTTAATACAAAAATCAATCTTGAATATAATAATACATCATTAAAAGAAAGAAGAGCGAATGTAGGTTTAATAGGAGTTGAATTTGAATATAATGCTCCTATTTATAAAATAAACGATAAATTATCACTTATTATTACAGGTGGTTTAGACATTAAATTAGGAATTGGACAAGCAAATGATAAAACATTACTTTATACTCACAAAAACTAACAAATGTCTTTTTAAAAGAAAACGAAATAAATAAATTAAAATTAGAAAATGCAGACATTAAACTTATTAACAAAGCCAAAAAAGAATTAATCCCTTTAAAAAAAGAACTTTTAGAAGTTGAAAAAAATGATGCTAATTTATTAGATGATAATATTAAAGATAAAATAAAACAAAGAGCAACAAAACTTTTAATTCTTCCATATATTTCACCTCAGATAAAATACAAAGTAAATAAAGATACTTCTTTAAGAACTGGTATAAAATTAGGATTAGGTTATGAAATGACACATTTTAATAGTGTTTTACTTAAAGATACAATTAAAGTTGGTATGATACACATTGATTATATTGATTATAAGAAATTTAGAATTCGTAATTATTATACTTTCGAATCAAATCTTAGCTATATTGATAGTTCTATTACTAATGAATTAGCAATTCCTGTTTATGTAATATTTGGTGCTGATTATAAAAATTTAACCTTAAATTTAGAAATAGGGGGAAAATATTTATACAGACAAAGGGGGGATTACGAACATAATCTACAATTCTATATAGGAGATAGATATAGTAATCACTTCGCATTTGGCTTAGGATTAAGTGCAGGCTATAAATTTTAAACAAAAATTTAAAAATTTTTTTAGGGGGTTCATTATTTGAAACCTTATAAAACAAATTTGAAAAATATTTCATTTTATGTGCACTTAAATTCATTTATCTTGTGTTATACCTTTTCTAAGTGTATAATATGCTTAGGTGATAAAAATGATAAAATTTCATAATATACAAAAAGCATTCAACAATTTTTTAATAAATATAAATTTTGAAATAAAAAAAGGTGAAATTTTTGGAATTATAGGAGAATCGGGGGTTGGAAAAACAACTATTTTAAAAATTATACAAGGTATAACAAAACAAGATAGTGGAGAAGTTAAATTAAATGGTAATTTTTCAACCATATTTCAAGAATCTAATTTACTTAATAATTTAACTGCCTTTGATAATGTAGCGCTACCTTTAAAACTTAAAAAAATTTATTCTGATAGTAAAGTATTAGAAGCATTAAGTTTTGTAGGTTTAGAAAACAAAAAAGATGCATACCCTAGCTCACTATCAGGTGGTCAAAAACAAAGAATAGCAATAGCAAGAGCAATAGTTAATAATCCAGATATATTACTTTGTGATGAACCTACTGCTTCACTTGATAAAAACACTTCAAAAGAAATGGTAAATTTATTATTAAAAATAAATAAAAATTACGGAACTACAATAGTATTAGTTACTCATGAACTAAAAATAGCCAAAACTATATGCGATAGAGTCGCTTTAATAGATAACGGCAAAATTTTAGAAATTATTGATATTGATAAAAAGAATATAAATGAAAAAAATCTTTCATATATAGAATATGCAAAAGAGGTATTAAAATGATAGAATTTTTAATTGCTTTAAAAGAAACTGCTATAATGACTTTAATACCAACAATAATAGCAATAATATTTGGTATTCCTATAGGGGCAATATTATTTCTAACAAATCCAAAAGGAATAAAACCAAATAAGGTATTATATAATACCTGCAATATATTGGTAAATGTTATTAGAAGTTTTCCATTTTTAATTTTTGTAGTTTGTTTAATACCTATTACAAGATTAGTTATAGGAACTGCTTTTGGAGTATACGCAGCAAGTTTTCCCATATGTTTTGTGGCAGTGGCACTTTATTCAAGATTTGTAGAACAATCATTTAATGATATTCCACAAGGAATAATAGACTTAGCATTGTCAATGAAATTAAACTCATACCAAATAGTAAGATACTTTTTAATAGTAGAAGCTAGACAATCGCTAGTTTTAGGTCTTACGTCATGTATAATTAGCATAATATCATATACTACTGTTATGGGTATAGTAGCAGCAGGTGGAATAGGTGATTATGCTATGCAAAATGGATATATGTTATTAGATTATGCAGTTATTTATAAGGCAGTTGTAGTAATAGTTATAATAGTTTATAGTATACAATTTTTAGGTAATAAAATTGCAAGAATATTAGATAAAAAAAGGAGAGATGTGTAATGTTTAAAAAATTAACAACATTATTTTTAGTAAGTATTATGTCATTTATGGCGTTTGCTTCTGATAAAACAATATCAATAGGAACAGTTAAATACTTCCCTATGCTTGATATAGTAAAAATAGCTAAGGCTGATTTAGAAAAAAAAGGTTATAAGGTAGATTTAAAAGAATTTTCTGATTATAAGACACCAAATATTGCACTAGCAACAAAAGAAATAGATGCTAACTTCATACAACATAAACCATACATGATGGTATTTAGTAAATCATTAAAATCAGACTTCGTTCCTGTTGCTGAAATATATAATGTATATGTTGCTTTTTATTCAAAGAAATATAAAGATATTAAAGATTTACCAAATGGCGCTACAATAGCATTATCAAATGATCCAGTAAATCATTCTTGGGGATTACAAGTATTAGCAGAAAATGGATTATTTAAATTAGGTAAAAAACAAGGTGATTTCTATACTGAAAAAGATATAGTTTCAAACCCTAAAAAATTTAAAATAATTAAAGTTGCTATACCTACATTAAGTCAAGCATATCAAGAATATGATTTAGTATTCAACTGGCCTGCACATATGGTTAAATTAGGTATTAAACCATTAAAAGATGGTGTTTTAGTTATTGATGATAAAAAAGAAAATGAATTACATGCTGTAACTTTAGTTACTAGAAAAGAACTTAAAGATACTCAAAAAATTAAAGATTTAAAAGAAGCAATGACTAGTAAAAAAGTTAAAGATTTCTTAGAAAAAAATTATAAAGAACAAGGTTATCCTGTATTCAAATAAAAAAGATATTAAAATAAGAAATTTAGAACGTGTACCCAATCAAGGTACATGTTTTTTTATCTCAAAATTAATATCTTTTTTTATTACATATTAGCTATATCAATAGTTCCATTCATAATCCAAAACAAACTTAATAATGCTCCTATTATTATTAAAAAGGCTCCTATCATTTCTAATTTACTAAATACTCTTTTATTATTTTGTTTTCTTGCCCATATATATAAGACCATACCTGGTGCAAATAATAATGTTGTAACTAAAATATATTCATACCCCGATGAAAATACACAATAAGCCATATAAATTGATGAAATAAGCCCTAATATAACATTTTTAGAAATTTTATTTCCAGCCCAATTCCAAGATAATTTCATTTGACTAAATGATACAAAGAAATACGGAACTAGCATTGTACTAGAAGCTAATAATGCCATAAAATTATATGCACTTTTATTAATTAGTAAAGATAAAAAGAAAAATTGAACTAATCCATTACTTACTAATAAAGCTGTTGACGGTGCTTTATATATATTCTCTTTTAAAAATAAATTTGGAAATACATTATTTTTAGCGGCTTGATATAAAATTTCTCCACTAAACATTGTACATGCAAACCATGCTCCAATAGCTGATATAACTACACTAGCATTAATTAAAATAGAACCCCACTTACCTACTACAGACTCTAACACTTGTGCCATTGCTGGTTTATCAAGTGTTGCTAAATCAGGACGAGATAAAACTGCAAAACTTAAAACTATTACAAGCAAGTATATAGAAGTAATAATCATAAAACTTAAAATATTGGCTTTACCAACAATTTTTTTGCTATTTGCACGCCCAGAATAAACAATAGCTCCTTCTACACCAACAAAAACCCAAACAACAGAAACCATTGCTTTGCTAACTTGAGGTTTTACTTCACTCCAATTAAAATTTTGATTTATAGTTCCCCAAAAATCTAATGTAAATAAATTTATATCAAATGCCACAATAAGTGCTGTAATAAAAATTCCTAATGGAAGTAATTTAGCAATAGTAATAATTCCATTAATTTTAGAAGCAAAACTTGCCCCCTTTAAAATTGTGAAATGCATTACCCAAATTAAAATAGATGCTCCTATAACAGAATAAATATTAGAACCGTCTTCAAAAATTGGGAAAAAATATCCTAAAGCACTAAATGCTAATGAACCTAATGCAACATTTCCTAGAAATATAGATAACCAGTACCCCAAAGCACTATTAAATCCCGCAAAACTTCCCATTCCTTCTTCTGCATAACTATAAATACCAGCATCTAAATGTGGGAGTTTTTCATTTAAATTTTGTAAACAAAATACAAAAATTCCCATACCTAATCCAGAAATTATTAAAGCAATTATAGATGGTCCTACTGATGCTGATTTTGCCATATCGCTCATTAGATTAAAAATTCCGCCACCAATTACAGAACTAACAGTCAAAGCTATCAATCCAAACAATCCAACCTTTTTTTCATTATTTATCATTTTTTATTTAATATGATATTGCTTATAACTATATCATATTTCTCCTTTCATTAATAATCTTTACAAAAATTATTAAAAGTTTAATAAAGATATAATTCAAAAGTTTTTCATACTTTATTAACAAAAAAAGTATTACAAAAAATTGACTTTTTTGTAACACTTTGCCTTAAATTAGAAACGTAATGATAAACAACTCAATCCTCCATCAATTTTTCTAAATTCAGATGTGTCTACTACTAACACTTTATACCCTAATTTTTCTATTTTTTCTTGAACCTTTGGATAACCTTCTGGAACTATAATATAGTCATTAACCCAAATACAATTAGCTCCATAAGCTTCATCTATATCAATCTCAATTTTATTAAATTTTTCAAATTCTTCTCTTGTTTTAAATTCTCCAGCCACTAATAAATTATTATTTTCTAAATAAGCTAATCCTGTTTTTAAATGTAACATTTCTTTCATTTCAACCATTTGACCAGATAATCCGTATTTTTCTAAAATTTGTATCATTTGTTTAGCACCTTCTTGATTAGTTCTAGCAGATAAACCTATATAGAAATGATCTCCTACCATCATAATATCTCCAGCTTCAACAGTTCCTGGTTCTTTAATATATTCAATGTGTTCATAAAATTTTTTTAATGCTTCTAACATATCTGGTAATGCAGCTTCTTGTCTTCTGCTTTCTGCCCCAGGACGTGTAACAATAGCACATTTTGAAGTACATAATGCAACATCTTCTACAAAGCAAGCATCAGGAAATTCATCTTTTGGTTCTAATACAGTTACATTAACTCCTGTCTTAGTTAATGCACTAACATAATTTTCATGTTGCATCAATGCTTTGCTATAAATTGGTTTCCCTTCGTTTGCGCTTGTAAGTCCTTCAGAAATACTTTGTGATGGCACACGAACAATAACATTTTTAAACATAAAAATCCCTTCTTCCCTTATATTTTTTTTTATTAAATAAATTTTTTGTAAATAAAATTATTTTAATAAACTAAATTATGTTTTTTACTAACATAAAACTTTGTTAAAGTAATTATGTTTAATAAAAGCAAAGAAGTATAAATGAATTTAATTTTTTATCCCTTATTATATATAATACCCCTACTTTTACATAAAAGTCAATACCACTATATTAACGAAAATTATTATATTGTTAAAAAATTATCTATATAACTTATAAATATTAGTTTTTTATTTTTTTTATATGATATAATATTATTAGGTGATAAAAATGAAAAAAATTATTTTCTCAATAACTTTTATTATAACTTTAATATCATTTAGTAATGATTATGGGGTTTTTATAGGTTTAGATAACGGAAAAATTGATAAATTCTCAAAATATGAAACTATTGTTATAGATGCTAATTATTTTTCAAAAAAAGATATAGATAAAATACACAAGAAAACAAAATTTGTATATTCGTATCTTAATATTGGTTCTATTGAAGAATTTAGAGATTATTATACAGATTATAAAGATATAATTTTAAAAAAATATGTTAATTGGAACGATGAATACTGGGTAGACATTACTAATAAAAGATGGAAAAATTTTATAATCAATAAATATGCTAAAAGTTTATATAAAAAGGGTATTGATGGTTTTTTTATAGATAATATTGATAATTATCATATTTTTAAAAATGATAAGGTTTATTTTAGCATATTAGAAATATTAAAAGGACTTAGAAAATACAATATTAAAATTATGGTTAATGGTGGAGATACATTTATAAAAGAAGCAATTCAAAAAAATGATATTAAAGGGTTAGTTGATAGTATTAATCAAGAAAATGTATTTACAAAAATTGATTTTAAAAATAAAAAATATTTAATACAAGATAAAAATGAAACAAAATACTATAAAGATTACCTAAATTTAGTCAAAAATTATGGAATATCTATATACCTATTAGAATATGGAGAAAATAATATTATTAAAGAAAAAATAAAGTCTTATTGTAAGAAAAATAAATGCAAATTTTATATGTCTAAAAACTTAGAATTAAAATAAAACATGCTCATGAGAACATGTTTTTTATCTTTATAAATTCATTTTTTCTTCTTTAGTTCTTAATAAACCAAATTGAATTGTAATAACTGTTGTAATAATTAATGCAAATATGTAGAATGAATATTTTAAAACAGATAAAGGAGATACATCAACTAAACCTGTAATTATTAACATTCCTCCATCATATGGCGTTAATGCTAAAAATGCACAAGCAAATATATCAATAAGGCTAGCTAATCTCTTAGGTGCAATATTATATTTTTGTCCAATCTCTTTCGCAATTGGTGCAGAAATAATAATGGCTATTGTATTATTTACTAAAGCTGCTGATAAAATTCCAGATAAAAATCCAATTCCATATTCAGCATCTTTTCTCTTTTGCATTTTTTTAGTAATGCTACTTACCAACCAATCAACTCCACCATAATATTTTATTAAACCAATTAATCCTGAGATTAAAATAGCAACAATAGTAATACTAAACACACCAGACATACCATTTCCAACAGCCCCTACCCAATCAAAGAAACCAATAGTTCCCTCAAGCAAGCCTATAACTCCTGTCATTGCAATTCCTATTAATAATACTCCTGAAACATTAAATCCTGCAAGAGCTGCAATTAAAACTACAATATAAGGAATAACTCTAACTAAATGATAAGTATGTTCACCTTCAATTGGAGCAACCCCACCTAAAATTCCATATAAAATACAAGCAATAATGGCTGCTGGTAAAGCAATGAAAAAATTCATTTTAAATTTATCTTTCATTTGAGAACCTACACCTTGTGCAGCAGAAATTGTTGTATCTGAAATCATTGATAAATTATCCCCAAAATATGAACCACCTATAACTGCAGCAGCCGTTAAAGGAATATTTAAACCTGCTGCTTCTGCAACTCCTAAAGCAATTGGTGCCATAGCAGCAATAGTTCCCATAGAAGTCCCTATAGCTGTAGAAATAAGACAAGACATTATAAAAATTCCAGGAACTAAAAGTATACTAGGTATATAAGTAAGTCCTAAATTTACAACAGATTCTACCCCACCCATAGCTTTAGCAGCTCCTTGAAAGCCACCTGCTAATAAATATATTATTCCTATTAAAATAACCCCAGAATTACCTGCATTTTGCGCAAAAATATCTATTTTTTTATCTAATTTCATTCCTTTATTCATTAATAAAGCTACTACAATTCCTACTAATAATGCTACATGTCTTGGAAATTTATTAAAAGCACCTTCTTCACCTAAATATGTAAAAATCACACCACTACCAATATATAATGCTAAAAATACAAATAATGGTAAAAAAGCTATTGCTCCATATTTTTGTTCTTGATTTTTATTTTCCATAAATTTTTTTCTCCTTATATTTTATTTTTTTAATGTTCTTAATTCAACAATGGCTTTTTCTAATCTTTTTAATGCCTCTTCTAACATAGATTTTGGACAAGCCACATTCATTCTTTCATAATAATCCACATTATCACCAAACCAATATCCTGGATCTAAAGCTATTTTGGCTTTTTCTTTTATAAATTTTTCTAATTCTTTCTTTGAATATTTTAATTCACTAAAATCTAGCCACAATAAATAAGTTCCTTCTGGTTTTTTCACTTTAATTTCAGGTATTTTTTCTTTTATATATGAAATTGCAAAATCCATATTTTTATCAAGATATATAAGCAATTCCTCCAACCAATCTTCACATTTACTATAGGCTGTTTCAAATGCTACTATACTAAATGGACTATTTCTTTTAATATCTAAAATACCTAATTCCTCATCAAATTTATTCCATTCATCTTTTCTAGGAAAACTTACAAATGATGCTTGTAATCCTGCTAAATTAAAAGTTTTACTCGCAGAAAAACAAGTAATTGTCAAATTTTCTATTTCTTTACCTAAAGAAGCAAAAGGTGTATGTTGATTTCCTGGCAATACTAAATCTCTCCAAATTTCATCTGCAATAACTCTTACTTTATATTTAAAACAGATATCTGCCATTTTTTGTAATTCATCTCTTGTCCAAACTCTACCAACAGGATTATGCGGACTACATAATATAAACCAATGAATATTATTTTCAACAATTTGTTTTTCAAAATCAGCAAAATCTATTGTATAATACCCATTCTCATCTCTTTTTAATTTATTTTGAATAACTTTTCTATTATTAGAATTAATTGTTGCAAAAAAAGGATAATAAACAGGTGTTTGAATTAAAATATTTTCTCCAACTTTAGTAAATAATCTAATTAATAAAGATAAAGTAGGAACAACCCCTGGACTATTAATTAAAGTTTTTTTATTTAATTTATACTTAAATCTTTTCTCAGACCATTTAATTACAGATTCATAATAGGAATCTGGTCTATGAACATAACCAAATATACCATATTCTACTTTACTACTCAAAGCTTTTATAATTTCAGGAGCCGTCTTAAACTCCATATCAGCAATCCACATAGGAATTAAATCACTTGTTCCAAAATTTTTACTCATTTCTTCCCATTTTGCTGAATGATTTCCTATTCTTTCAATTTTTTCATCAAATTTATACTTCATACTCCCTCCTGTTATTAATTTAAACTAATATATTATACCACAATTTTTCTATTAAAAAAGAACAGTTTATTTCCCGTTCTATTTTATTTTTTCTTTAAATTATAAAGGATTTTTCTTAGGTATTCCTATTTTCCTTGGATATTTTAAATCTGTTTTCTTATATTTTTTAATTTCTATAACTATTCTTTCATCATTTATAATAGGTAAATTAAATTTATGTACTTTTTCAATTTTTGAATTAAGTATATTAAGAGCATTTTCAGATTCTGCTATCTCATTTGTATTTAATTTTTGAACTAAAAATCTACCATTAACCTTTAAAAAAGGTATTTCGTATTCTAATATTATCCTTAAATTTGCTACTCCCCTACATAAACCAATATCAAATTTTTCTCTATTGTTTATTATAAGTTGCTCTGCTCTTAAGTTAGAAGTTTTTACATTTTTTAAGTTTAATTCATTTATTACTTCATTTAAAAAATTTACTTTTTTAGTAACTGAATCTACTAATAAGAAATTTTTATCAGGATTAAGAATTGCTAGTACCATACCTGGGAAACCTGCACCTGTTCCTATATCTATAATATTTTTATCAGTTTCTTTTAATAAATCATTAAGTAAAATAGAATCTTCAAAATGTTTTATTATAATCTCTTCTTTATCTCTTATAGCAGTTAAATTTATTACCTTATTTTTTTCTATAAGTAATTCTAAATATTTTTCTAATTTCTTATTCAACATTTAATCTACCATCCATATACATTATTAAAACTGATATATCAGAAACTGTTACTCCCATTATTCTTGAAGCTTGTCCAACAGTATAAGGTTTAACTTCCATAAGTCTTTGTTTGGCTTCTCTCGTAATACCTTTCATATCTTTGTAATTAAAATCTTTTGGTATTCTCCATTCTTCCATTTTTTTGTTTTTTTCTAACATTTGATTGGCTTTATTTATATAACCTTCATACTTAACACTTACTTCAATTTGGTATTCTATATCAGGTCTAAAATCTAACCTATAATCTACACCTATTTCTTTTGCAACTTCTTTAATATCACTATATGTTACCTTAGGTCTTCTTAAAAATTCTTTTAATGTTACACCACTTTTAACAGTTTCACCATATTTTTCAAGTAAATCACAAAATACTTTATTGGCTACTCCTACATTTGTTTTTTCAAGATTTTTAATAGTTTCACTTACATATTTTTCTTTATCTAAAACCAAATTATAGTCATTTTCAGATAATAATCCTATTTCATAGCCGTATTTAGATAATCTTAAATCTGCATTATCCTCTCTTAAAACTAATCTATATTCTGACCTTGCTGTAAACATTCTATATGGTTCTTGTAATTCTTTTGATATTATATCATCTATCATAGTGGCTATATATGAGCTATTTTTATGCAGTATCAAGGGTTGCTTCCCTTCAAGGCTAAGACTAGCGTTAATACCCGCAATTAAGCCTTGTGCGGCGGCTTCTTCATAACCACTAGTACCATTTATTTGACCTGCTAAATATAATCCTTCTATTTTTTTAGTTTCTAAAGTATAATCTAACTCTCCTGAATCCACTATATCATACTCAACTGCATAACCGTATCTCATTATTTGAGCATTTTCCATACCTTTAATACTATTTACCATAGCCTTTTGATAACTTGCAGGAAAACTAGTTGATAAACCACTTATATATACTTCATTAGTATCAAAACCTTCTGGTTCTAAAAATAAATGATGAGAATCTTTATCATCAAACTTAACTATTTTATCTTCAATAGATGGACAATATCTAGGCCCTGTTGAACTTATAGTTCCATTGTACATAGGTGCTTTATCAAGATTCTTTAAAACTATGTCATGCATATTTTTATTAGTTCTTGTTAAATAACAAGATAATTGCTCTCTTGATAATGCTTCCTCATCGGTTGTTCTATTAGAAAACTTTAAAGGTACTCCAATTTCTCCTGGTTGTTCATCTAATATACTAAAATTTATAGTTCTCCCATCTATTCTAGGAGAAGTTCCTGTTTTAAATCTTCTTATTTTAAAACCTATTTCAATTAATGAATCAGTTAAACCCTTAGCACTTAACTCACCCATACGGCCACCTTCTATTATACTATCTCCAATATACAGTAGCCCATTTAAAAATGTCCCAGTTGATAATATTAATTTTTTAGTTAATATTTCTAAACCATTTTGAGTTTTTATTCCTGTAACTTTTCCATTTTCATGTAAAATCTCAATTACCATATCTTGTATTATATCTAAGTTCTCTTGATTTTCTAAGGCTTTTTTCATATTATTAGCATATATTTTTCTATCTGCTTGTGCTCTTAAAGATCTTACCGCTGGTCCTTTTCTAGTATTAAGTATTCTCATTTGAACAAAACTCTTGTCCATATTTCTACCCATTTCTCCACCAAGAGCGTCAATTTCTTTAACTAAATGACTCTTAGCAGGTCCACCAATAGAAGGATTACAAGACATTGCACCTATATTATCTAATACTATTGTAAAAATTGCAGTTTTATGTCCTAATCTTGAACATGCTAATGCTGCTTCTATACCTGCATGTCCTGCTCCTACAACTATTACATCATATTTTTTCATTATATTATATCTCCCATTAATTTAGCATTACCTAAAATTACTAATGTATCATCTTGTGTGAATCTATAGTCAGGTGATGGTGTTACATTTAAAACACCTTCTTTATTTTTTACTGCTATAACATTTGCCATATATTTATTTCTTAAATCTAATTCTAGTAAAGTTTTTCCTAAAAATTTATCTACTAATTTTACTTCAAAAATAGAATATTCATCTGAAAATTTAAAGTATTCCATAACTGATGGATGCATAACTGAATATGCTATTTTTTCTCCCATTAATTCCTCTGGGTAAACTACTTCTGTTGCTCCTATTTTTTCTAAAACTTTACCTTGTATTTTAGTCGTTGCCTTACAAATTATTCTAGGTATATTCATTTCTTTTAACATTACTGTTACTAAAATACTATTTTGAACATTAGTTCCTATACAAACGAAAGCAGCATCAAAACTATCTTTTGCTATATTTTTTAAAGCATTTTCATCAGTAGCATTTATTGCTATTGCATCTTCAACTATTCCTTCATCTAATACTTGTTGAACTGATTCTAATTCAGAATCTACTGCTAAAACAAAATTTCCATTTTCATATAGAGTTTTAGCGATAGTTCTCCCAAATTTCCCTAGTCCTATTACTAAATAATTTTTCATTTTTAACTCCTATCCTATTAATATAGTTTCCTCAGGATATCTATATTTTCCTGTTTTAATTTTCTTTTTAGACAATGCAAACATTATAGTAAGTGGTCCTATACGACCTATAAACATTGTTATTATTATTATTATTTTTGTATAAACAGACAAATCTGCTGTTATTCCCATACTAAGACCAACAGTCCCAAATGCTGAAACTAATTCAAACATTAATGATAAGAAACTTTTATCAGAATCAAATAATGTTATTAAAAATATAGTTAAAAGTATATATAATACTGATATTAAGACTATTGCACAAGCCTTATTAAATATATTCCATGATATTCTTCTTTTTCTATATTCTATATGTTCTTTTCCTGTTATTGAACTTAAAACCCCTATTGCTATAATTCCAAAAGTAGTAGTTTTTATACCCCCACCTGTTGATCCAGGCGATGCCCCTATAAACATTAAAAATAGAAAAACTATTATTGTTGGCATTTTAAGTGAATCTAGTGGTATAGTATTAAACCCTGCTGTTCTAGTAGTTACACTTTGGAAAAAAGAAGCTAATATTTTAGAAAAGAAACCTAATTCTCCTAAACTATTACTATTATTAAACTCAACTAAAAATATCAAAATCATACCTGTTACAATTAAAAAAGCTGAAAATGTTATTGCCATTTTAGTACTTGCAGATATTCTTCTTCTTATTCCAGTTTTTACATTATATATATCTAATATAGCAGCAAATCCTATTCCACCTAATATTATTAAAATACAAATTACTATATTTACCCATGTATTAGATACAAATACTTCTAAACTTGTACGATACAAAGAAAATCCTGCATTACAAAATGCTGATACAGAATGAAAAATAGAATAATATATTGCTTTTTCTATTGAATATTCTCTAATATATTGAAAGAATAATAATACTGCTCCAATAAATTCTATACCAAACACCACCAAAGAAACTTTCTTTAAATAAGTTGGTATTTCTGTTACTATATTATAATTTAAATCCTCACTTAATACTTTTTTAGTATAATAACCCATCTTTTTAGATACTAATAATATCAGCATAGATGAAAATGTTAATACCCCTAAACCACCTAATTGTATTAAGATTAATATAATGCTTTTACCAAATAAATTATATGTTGTATTTATATTGTTTACAACTAATCCTGTTACACATGCAGCAGATGTTGCTGTAAATAATGATTCCAAAAATCCCCTAGGATTTCCATCAATAGTTGATATAGGAAGCATTAATAATACTGCTCCCACTAAAATTATTGTTATAAAAGATAATAAAATTAGTTGATATGGCGGTAATTTTAAAATTCTTTTCATTTTTTCTCCATTTTCAAATTAAGGACAATCATATGACTGCCCTTATATTTATTCTCTTATTTGTTTTTCTGCATATTCAAAATTAATTTCTGATTTTACTCTGTCCTTAAATTCTTCATATGTTGCTGATTTATAAGGTATTTCCTCTGTTTTTTTAACGATTACATAAGAATTCTCTAAATCTTTTTCAATAACTGTTCCTATTTCTTCATTAAATAAATTTTCTAAAAATTCTCTTTGATACCCTATTACTGGTAATGCTGCAGACTTAGTAACTCCACTAAATTCCTCTTTTATATCAAATTTAGTATATTTTCCTGTCTTATCCTCATTTATATCTACCCAACTTAATTTTTTATCTTTTAATTTTTGAGATATTTCTTGTAACTCTACTATATCTTTTTTCTTAGTTTCTTCTGATATTTTTGGAGCTATTAATATATGTTTTAAATGTACTCTTGTCTTTGTTTTCTCATCTTTATCTACTATATATACTAAATGATACCCAAAATTAGTTTTTATTGGTCCTACAATAGAATCTTTATCATATTCTAAAATTTGTTCAAATTCAGGTACATATTGGCTAATATCTGCCCAACCTAAATCTCCACCATTAATTGCTGAACCAGGATCTTCTGAATTTTCTTTTGCTAATTTATCAAAATTTTCTGCATTCAATGTTTTTAACAAATCATTGGCCTTAGCGTGAGCCATTTCTAAATCTGCCTCAGATGGTTTAAATACTATTCCTAAAATTTCTCCAGAAATTGTATTAGGTATATCATAACTAGATTTATGTATATTGTACCATGCTCTCATTTCTGCTTCAGTTGGATTATTTGTATCTATTAACATGTTAAAATATTCTAATATTTCATATCTTGCTGTATCTAACGGTGTTAAATTATCTACAGATTTTACTCCATTAGATTTTGCTAAACTAGATTTATCATATATTCTCATTAATTCTTTTATTTGTTCTTCATTAACATTTTTTTCTAAATCAGGAGTATATTTTCCATCTCTTGATATTCTTGCAAAATAATATTTATACATATCTTTTCTTAATACGTATAGTTCTTTATATTCTATTTCTTTTCTCTTTATTTTTTCAAATAATGCTTTTATATTTTCATCACTAGTAGATATTTTTGAATCTAATAAAATCTTTTCAAAACTAGAATTTAATATTAATTCTAATGTTTGACCATAATATATATTTTCAAGTTGTTCTGTAACTTCATCCATAGAACTTGTTGGAAATTGTATATATCTATATCTATTATATATTGCTTCTAAATCTTTATCAGTTGGTTTTAGTGTTTGTTTTACTTTATCTATTGTTTTTTCCATCAATAAACTATTTCTAATTTCTTCTTTTAAAAGAGTTAAATTAGAACCATTTTGTGCAAGTAAAACAGCAACATTACTTCTTCCACCATGTATATCTTCTATTTCTTTAACTTTAGCATCAACATCTGAATTACTTACATTAACTTTTAAATTTTCAGATAATACTTTTGAACTTTCTCTTGTTATTATAGACGATAATGCTATTTCAGCTAAGAATTCATCAGGAATATCTGTTATTTTTCCAACAGTAACTATTTGATTTTTTAAATTTGACAATTCTTGTTCATAATCTTCCTTATATATCTTATGTCCTTCAAATTTTAATAACACTTCTTTTTTATTTCTAAAATATGTTGAGATAGAACTATAACCTGCAAATAATGCTGAAAAAGCAAATGCAATTATTATAGTAATAGTAACTATTTTCATATATTTATTTAATTTTCTTAATGCCATGTTTCCTCCTACAATATCATATTACAGGAAATTATATCATTTTACTGGCTAAAATGCAAATAAAAAGTGTAGCAATATTATCACCACACTATTATTTTCATTATCTTTTCAAAGAATAAATATTTTAGAATAGATAAGCGTAATCTACACCTATTCCATCAGATCCAAAAAATCCTCCAATTTTAGTGTGTCTATTTAATTTAACTCCACCAAATAAATTAACTGTCCATGTTGGTAATAATGAAGGTTCTGTATGTGGCACAAATCCAAGCGAAACTCCAACACCTAAATCTGTTCCAACATATCCAACTACTCCTTTATTATCTGTTTTAATATTTAAATTCCATGTAAATGCTGGTATTATTCCAACGCCTAATGCTCCAGCTGATTGTAATCTATATATTCCACCAGATAGTCTAACTTTTCCTTTTACTCCTAAATCAACACTTACACGTTCATCAATAGGAACATTCCAAGTTGCTCCCCCACCCACTGAAACTACTCCAGCTAATGGCAAAGCATATCCTGCTCTTACACTAATAAACGGTGTTGCTTTAGCAGCAAATCCTGATAAAGAAACTAATGTTGCTAATGTAAATAATAATTTTTTCATATTTCTCCTTTATGTAATATAATTTTTAAGTATAAATAAAGATGCGTAACAAAAACATTGTCACACATCCTATATTATTTTTTCAAAGAATAAATGGTTTAGAATAGATAACCTGCATCTACACCTATTCCATCTGATCCAATGAAACCACCAATTTTATATTTTTTGTCGATTTTAACTCCACCAAAAATATTTCCAGCTCCTGTAAAATGTGGCACAAATTGAGGTTTTATTGCTAGATTTAATCCTACACCTAAATCTGTTCCAACATATCCTACATATTTTGGATTATTAGTTTTAATATTTAAATTCCAAGTAAACATTGGTACTATATCTACACCAAATGATGAAGGTCCAAATCCAAAATAACTACCATAGTATACTCCTAATTTTCCTTTTACTCCAAAATCAACATCTAATTGTCTATTTATTTTAGCATTCCATAATGCTCCCCCACTACCAGATGCTGTAACGGCTGTTGGGAATCCAAACCCTACTCTCCCATCAACAAAGGGTTTAGGTCCTGTAATATTAGCAGCGAATCCTGATAAAGAAACCAATGCTGCTAATGTTAATAATACTTTTTTCATTTTTATTCCTCCTAAAAATCTTTTTATAAAATACTATATAATATTTTATTTAAAGTTTAATAAATCTGCTGTAGAACCATTATATAATAATGAATATCCTGCTCCTGTTCCATTATCTACCAAATACCCTATTCCAAGTGTAAATGGATTTCCATAACGGTAAGCTGGATTAATAGCAGATACTAACTTTTTAGTTTCTGAAGTTGTTTTGAAAGTAAATTCATTTGGATGTGCATGGAATATATCTGCTCCTTTTCCTGCTCTTGCTAAACTAACTTCTACTGTTCCATTTCCTTCTGCAATTAAAGTTCCATATTTATCATACACATAAATAGTTTCCCCCGAATTTGATACCGCTTTAACCTTTTGTTTTGTTCCATGTACAACTGTTGCACAACTTGTCATTAATAATAATGACATTACTGCCATTGTTAATTTTTTCATAACTTTCCCCCTTATTTAGATTTCACAAATTATTTAAAAATAATTTTTATGTAAGTAATTTTGCCCCCACATATTTATATAATTATACACTTTTTAAAAAAAAATATCAATTTTTTATTTTTAAAACCTTTAATTCAAAGGCATTAAAAATATTTTACCCCCGTATATTCTCCATTAAAAATTTAAGGTTTAAGCCTACTAGACTTAAACCTGTTCTATATTATTATTAACTTTTCTCATTTTTTTAATTAAAATGAATATCCTACACTAAGTCCTGTAGTAACTGCCCCATTAACTGGTTTAAATCCAGTTATCATTCCACCTGCTTCTAAATCAACAGATAAATGTTTCCAATTCACTCCAAATACTAATCCCATAGGAACTACTGGAGTAATTTTAACTTTCTTAGCAGCCTCATTACTATCATAGCTTATTCTTGGTCCAACTCCTACTTTTGCACCAAATCTTAATTTAGTTTCAGGTGCAACTTCATATCCTAATTGTGCTGTACCATATGGTAATACATCAAAACCAAGTTGTACACGTTTTTTATCTTTCTCTTTTGTAATTTTAGGTATTTGAGCTTTAACATCTAATCCTCCACCAACTATTACAGATAATTTATCATTTATATCATAAACTGGTACAAGATAACTACCATTTAAATTAATAGTAGGTGTAAATCTTTGTTTTAACTCTACCTTTTTACCAACGTTTACGTATGTTCCTGCTCCACCTCCTATTGTAAATGTTCCTTTCGCCATTGATAAAGCTGACGCTATCATAGCTACTGTTAATAATATCTTTTTCATTTTTTTCCTCCTAATTTAATAACTAATTATATTAATAATAATATATACAAAGATTTAAAAACTTCTGTAACATTTTGTGTAAATCATTTTTAAATCTCTTTAGTCGCTAATATTATAACCCTTTTTTTTAAAATGTCAACCCCTTGCAATTTATCTAATAATTACAAGGGCTACAGCCTTTTATTCAAACTTTTAAAACTAAAAAAGACCTAAATTTACTTAAAAATTTAAGTCTTTATTTATTCATATTTTATTCTTCCGAATATATACTGATTACAATTACGGAAAATACAACTATAAATACTCCCATTAACTGTATTTGTGTAAATGTTTTATGGAATATAAATATAGAAATTGCTAGTGATATTAAGGGTTCACATACACTTAATATAGAAACTATTTTAGAACTCACATATCTTGTACTTTCTACAAAAAGACAAAAAGGTATTACTGTTCCTATAACTATAAGTAATATAAAGAAAAACAATATATTTAATTTCATTAAATTTGTTATCATCATTTTTAGATTACTAAACGGTAGTAGAAAAACTCCACCCATTATCATTGTATAACCAATAATATATGTACTTGGGTATTTAAAAAGTTTTTTTGCATATAAAAGATAAAATGCAAAACAACATGCAGATATAATACCATATATAACTGCTCTAATATCAACTAATAATGTATTTATATTAGCACTTGTAACCACGAAAAATAATCCTAAAAACAAAGTAAACATAGGAATACATTCAACACTTCTTGGTCTTTTCTTTAATTTTATACTTAAATATATAATAACTATAATTGGTGCTAATGAACTTGTAAGGGTTGCAAATGCTGCTCCGCTATATTTTATTGTTGCAAAAAATGTTAACTGTATTCCAATTTGTCCAAATATTGAAAATATCAATAATGGTAACCATATAGTTTTATCTTTTAACATTTCAATAGCTTTTTCTTTTCCAGTTAACTTCATTTCAAATAATGTTATTAAAATCCCTGATAACAACATTCTAATTGAAACTAATGTTACAAAATTAAAATCAGAATTGATAAATATATATTGAGTAAAATTCCCACCTATTGCCCAAAATATACTACTAAGTAAAGCAAGTAATATGCCTTTATGTATTTTTTTCATTTTTTATTCTTTCTAAATTTTTACAAACTATTACTGTTCCCACTAAAGAAATTACAGTAATAAATAATACCATGTATGTTACGCCTTGATTTTCTATAATTCTTGCTCCAATATAACTTGCAATTATAGAACTTATTGTTCCTGCTGAACCTAAATATGCTTGTCCTTTTACTCTATCTTCTTTTTCCATAACGTCATTAACATAATGTATAGCGGTAGGAAGATAAATTGCAAAAGCAAATATTTGAGATACTTGGGATAGCAATATTATACTAACACTATTAAACATTAAACCTATTAAAACTATAAATGATTTAATAGTAAATGATATTATAGCAAAGAATAATATATTATAACTACCAAACTTTCTTTTTATGTGTTTATATGATGCCATTACAGGTAATTCTAATATTGCTGCTATTGCTAATCCTATACCCACAAACATCGTGCCTTTACCGACGGATTGCATAATATTTAAGAAAAAATTATTTATAGCCATATGAGTGGTAAAAATACACATTATCCCTAATAAAAACCATGTGAATTTTTTATACTTTTTAACAAATGTAAATATATTTCCTTTATATTCTTTATTTAATTTTACTTCTTTAACTATATCATTTGAATTAAAACTAAATATCATAAATATTATTAATACAGTTAATAATAATTCTAAATAAATAATAAAGCTAAAACCATAAAATTTAGTTATATACCCTAAACCTAATGAAGCTATTGCAAAAGCAATAGAGCCTGTACCACGAGTTAAACCAAAATTTATTTCGTAACCATTATTAATATAGTCAAAAATAAATGTGTATATAAAAGTTTGTGTATTTAAAATATTAGACAAAATTAATATATATATAATAGTTAAAACTATATTATTTTTTATTACTATACTTAATATAAGCATTAATAATAATGAAATCATTGAGAATATTAATATTAATCTATTACTTATTCTATTATACTTATTTATTAATTTTGCTAATAACGGCTGAGTTATTACTGATAGAAAAGCCGATAACGACAATATAATCCCTATATTAGATACACTAAATCCTTTTGAACTTAATACAGGATTGGCAAATGAATATGCCGTACAAAATAAAAACCAATATATAAATTGTAATACTGCAAATTTTTTAGTCATTTTATTGTTCCTTTTCTAAATTGATGCATATGATTATAGTTCCTAAAATAGAAATTATAGTCATAACTAAAACCATAAAAGTTGCTCCCTTATAAGCAATTAATCTTGAAGATAATAATCCTGAAATAATATTAGAAATAGTTATTGCTGTTCCTAAATATGCCTGTCCCTTCCCTTTATCATTTGATTTCATTAAATTATTAACATAATATATAGATGCTGGTAAATATGTTGCAAAAGCAAAAATTTGTAAAAATTGCCCAAATAATATTAAAATTGGCATATTAATAAAAATTCCTAATAATGTAAATATTACTTTAATACTGAAAAATATGGCAGCAAAATAAAGTAATTTATAGTTTTCAAATTTTCTTTTTATATATACATAAGTTGCTCCTACAAGTAATTCCCCAGTAGCTGCTATTCCTAAGCCTAAACCTACATATGTATTATTTTTACCAACTTCTTTCATAATATTTAATAAAAAATTAGAAATTGATAAATGTGGTATAAATATTATCATTACTCCTAATAACAACCATTTAAATTTCTTATATCTCATAAAAAATTCTTTAATTGATTTAGGTTTATTATTTTCAGTTTTTTTCTTATAAACTACTAAACTTGATTTAAAACTAATAACCATCAATATCACTATTGTTATAAGAAAAATATTTAAATGTGATACAAAACTAAAACCATATATACTTGATAAATAACCCAAAAACATTGAAGTTAAAGCAAAAGAGAAAGACCCTAAACCACGACCTAGTCCTAAATTAATATCAAAACCACTATTTATATAATCCATAATAAAAGCATAAATAAATGTTTCTGAAATTAGTATACATATCATAGATATAGTATAAATTACTGCTAAAACACTTTCACTTACAAAATTTTCTAAAATATATGTAGATAGTAAAACACTAATTACTAATAAAACTATATATTTATTACTTATCTTTTCATATCTATGAACTATATTAGCTAAGAAAGGTTGTAATATAGCAGCACCAAGTCCCGCTAAGAAAAAAATTAACCCTATACTTGATACATCAAAGTTTTTTGAACTAAGTATAGGATTGGCAAATACAAAAGTACTGCAAAATATACTCCAATAGCATATTTCTAAAATGATAAATCTAAATGTCAATTTTATCGCCTTCCCTTTAAAAAGCACCAAATCTTGTTGGTGCTATATTAATTCATATTTTATATTTTGTATCAATTCTTCATTAGTAGAATACTGTTTCATTAAATCTAATAAATATTTTAAAGCTTCTGCTTCATTACATTTCATAAGTTTTTTTCTTAATGCCCATATAAGTTCTAATTCTTTTTTAGAATAAAGTAATTCCTCTCGCCTTGTTCCGCTTTTAACTATATCTATTGCAGGGAATAATCTTAATTGTTGTAGTGTTCTATCTAGTATTACTTCCATATTACCAGTTCCTTTAAATTCTTCAAAAACTACGTCATCCATACGACTTCCTGTTTCAATTAAAGCAGTACAAATTATTGTTAAACTTCCCCCATTTTTAATATTTCTGGCAGAACCAAAGAATTTTTTAGGCATATACAATGCCTTAGGGTCTATCCCACCAGAAATTATTTTACCACTAGATGGTAATACAACATTATATGACCTAGCAAGCCTAGTTATACTGTCCATCAAAATTACTATATTTTTTCCTTTTTCTACTTCTCTTTTTGCAGATTCTAAAACCTGTTCTGTAACTTTTAAATGTGTTGCAGGATCTTCATCAAAAGTTGCAGCATAAACTTCTGCTTCTTTTACATTTTCTTTTATATCTGTTACTTCTTCTGGTCTTTCATCAATTAATAAAATCCAAACTTCAACGTCTTTATTATATTTTATAATATCATTAGCTAAAGTTGTAAGAAGTATTGTTTTACCTGCTTTTGGCGGTGCTACTATTATACCCCTTTGTCCTTTTCCTATTGGTGACATTAAGTCTATTATTCTTGATGATACATCTCCTGAACCTAAATTTAATCTCTGTGTTGGATAAGTTGGTATTAAATCATCAAATAAAGGTCTATTTAATGCTTTACTTATGGTATCACTGTTTATAAATTCTATTCTTATAAGACCATAATTCTTTTCACTACCTATTGGTACTCTTACTTCTCCACAAATAATATCATCTTGTCTCAAACTTAATTTTTTTATTTGTGATATAGATACATAAACGTCTGCTTCAAGTGTTGTATTTCTTAAAAAACCATAACCATCATTTAATATATCTAGTGTACCAAAAGTATATATTTTACCTTGATCTTCTGCTAATTTAACACATACATGATTTATTAAATCGGCTTTTATCATTGATTTATAATTATCTATTTCATATTCTTTTGCCATTTTTTTTAATTCTGTCGATGTTTTTTTCAATAAATTTTCCATTATTACTCCTATTTGTGAAATCCTAAATCAGATGGATTTATATCGCCTGAAACCTTATGTAACTTTCCACCATAACCTATATATTCTCCATACATAATTGAAACTTTTTTTATTAATTCCACTGTTTCTTTTTCTAAATTATCTTTATTATAATGTCCTTTACACCAGTATTTTATAACTAAATCACTGTCTCCACATATGTTTTTTATATTATATTTTTTAGCATATTTTAAAGCTATAAATAATCCTGTAAGTTCTCCAAAATTATTTGTTCTACCACTAGATAATAAATAATTTCCATGTTCATTTATCTTATCAATAGGCATAATTTTATTCAATAAAGATTTCCCATTTATATCGGTAAGCCTTACTTCAACTCCTATACCCCTACCTGTTCCTGCATCAAAATATATGGCATCTTTAATTAAACCTGATTTATCTAATACTTTTTTTTCGTATAATGCTCCATTATCTAACCAAATTTTGGCTTCTTCATATGTTTTAAATTTTTTATAACGGGATTTTTGCCCTTTTATCTTTTGACTACAAATTTCCCAAGTATCTACTATACCTTTTTCGTCAATTTTTTCAATATAATATGCATAAAACATTATCTTATCTCTTTTATTTCTTTTATCTCATATTTACCAGCAGACTTAACTAACATTTTTAATGTTTCTCCTGATAATTCATAATTCAACTCTATTTCAACTTCTTTATTATCTATATCTACTACTACATTTTCTACTTCTGGTGCACTATATAAAACTTCTGATAATTTTTCAGCACATTTTTCGCAAGTTATTCCTGGTATTGTTAATATTTTTTTCACTCTTTTCTCCTTTATATAAAAATTTAAATTTTCTATTCGTCTTATCTTAAAATCATTTTCATTATACCATTTATATAGCTTTGTTTCAATTAAGTTTTTAAAATTTATTTTCCCCCAAATTATTCAATAATTAATTATAAAATTTTGTGTTGTATTTTAAATTAAAATATATTTAACTGACATAATATAAATAAAAAAAAGCACATTATTTTACTAATGCACTTGTTATATTTGTTAGACTTTTTTATGGTGCCCAGACACGGAATCGAACCATGGACACAAGGAGCTTCAATCCTTTGCTCTACCAACTGAGCTATCTGGGCATAAAATATTATATTAATTATACTGGCGGGCAGACTGGGATTCGAACCCAGACGGCTGTTACACCTTCGCCGGTTTTCAAGACCGGTTCCTTAGCCAGTTCGGACATCTGCCCTTAAATCTAAAAAAATCACCGTCAAGGTGTATTTATTTGGTAGGCCCTAGGAGAATTGAACTCCTGTTTCCGGGATGAAAACCCGATGTCCTGACCACTAGACGAAGGGCCCTTAAATAAAATGGTGGATCTGACTGGGATCGAACCAGTGACCTCACGGTTATGAGCCGCGTGCTCTAACCACCTGAGCTACAGATCCATATATGGCGTACCTGAAGAGATTCGAACTCCTGGCCCACAGCTTAGAAGGCTGTTGCTCTATCCTACTGAGCTACAGGTACATATTTTTTATTTGTTTATATTCTTTTCAATGGTGGGTTATACTGGGATCGAACCAGTGACACCATGATTAAGAGTCATGTGCTCTACCAACTGAGCTAATAACCCATTTAAATAATTTAAATGGTGAGCCATACTGGAATCGAACCAGTGACACCATGATTAAAAGTCATGTGCTCTACCGACTGAGCTAATGGCTCACATGGAGCGGGAAACGAGGGTCGAACTCGCGACATTCAGCTTGGAAGGCTGACACTCTACCAACTGAGTTATTCCCGCACATATGTTTTTATTTTCTTTTGGTTGCGGAGATTGGATTTGAACCAATGACCTTCGGGTTATGAGCCCGACGAGCTGCCAGACTGCTCTACTCCGCGATAAATGGTGCCTCGGGCCGGACTTGAACCGGCACGGATAATTAATCCACAGGATTTTAAGTCCTGTGCGTCTACCGATTTCGCCACCAAGGCATCTTTTTAAGGACAAGAATTATTTTACACTATTTAAAAATGTTTGTCAACTTTTTTTTAAAATTTTTTTTATTTTTTTCATGATAGCTGTTTTCTTTTAAATATATAGGGTTTGTAAAATAAAACTTATAGTCCTTATAATATAAAACAAAATATTTAGATTATTTTTATGTAATTTTCAATTTCTTCTTTTTTTATAGATGGTTTAGGTATCTCTAATATTTTCACTTTTATAACCCTATTAAAATATTGTATCTCTAATTCATCATCTTTTTTTATCTCATATGAAGATTTCTTTTCATCTCCGTTAACTAAAACTTTTCCTGCACTACAAAGTTCACTAGCTATGGTTCTTCTTTTTATAATTCTAGTAACCTTTAAAAATTTGTCTAGTCTCATTTTATTCCTCTATTTCTCATAACTCTTGCTACCGCTAAAGTAAATGATCTCGTTCTAGTTTCTTTCAAAATTTTATGAATTTCTTTTATAACTATTAATGGATCTTCATCAGGATTTTTTTGTTCTCTTATTTTTTCAACCGCTTCTATTGTCTTTTTTTGCATGACATCATAAGGCTCTATTAAATTATATACCTTTTTCATTAATCTTAATACTTCTTTTCCATCTTCACTTAATGTAACTTTTGAAGAAGTATGTTTTTTATGTTTAGTTTCTTCTCTATTAGAATTATATATTTCATCATATAACTTTTGTTCTTCCTTTGTTAAAACTAACTCTCTTTTTTCTTTTTTTGCTTTACTAACTTCTTTATATAAATTTTTTTCTGTTGTAGTTAATTTTCTTTTTGTTTGTTTGTTTTCTATAGTTTCTATTACTCTTCCATAAGGATCGTCATTGCTAGAAAATATATTTCTAAACGCTGTACAAGATTGTAACATAATTAAAATACAAATAAACATTATTTTTCTTTTCATAATTATTCACTCCAAACCTTTTTTAAAAATTCTTCTTTGCTTAATATTACCACAGATTGGTCTAAATTTGAAACTTTTTTATAATATTTTAAAAATATTTTGCCATTTTTTTCATCAATTCTCTCTATAAAATTTAGCTTTGCGTATATTTTTACTTTAATATAAATAAATAAATTTTCTAAATCTTTTGGAATTAAACCAAATCTATCAATTAATTCTTTTTCAAGTTCAATTACTTCTTTTATTTCTTCATAAGAATATAATCTTCTATATATTTTTATTCTTTCTCTTTCTTCAATATAACTTTCTGGAATATACCCTTTATCAATAAGATTTATTTCTACATTTTCTAATTTTTCTTTTTTTGCATTACTTTGATGCTTAATTTCTTCATTTAACATTCTAAGGTATAAATCATAACCAAAGGTTTCTATTGCTCCATGTTGCTTTTCACCTAATATTTCTCCTGCTCCTCTTATATTCATATCTTCCATAGATATTCTATACCCACCAGATGTAATATTTTCAATATTTCTCATTGTTTGTTCTTTTTCTTCACCTTTTTTAGTAGATTTTTTATTTTTTAATAAGTAACAATATGCTTGTCTATTCCCTCTACCTACTCTACCTCTTAACTGATAAATTTGTGATAGACCAAGTTTTACAAAATCTTCTATAATTATTGTATTAACATTTGTTATATCTATTCCATTTTCTATTATTGTAGAAGTTAATAGTATATGAAATTCTTCATTTTCAAATGCCTTTATTTTTTCTCTAATTTCACTAGGATTTAATTGTCCGTTTATATATTCTATTTTTATAAAATCAGGCAAAATCTTTTGTAATTCTTTTTTCTTTTGTGACATATCCTTAACATTATTTGAAACATAAAATACTTGACCTTCTCTTGAAATCTCTTTTAAAATTATATTTCTTAATTCTTTATCTTCTACATTTTCAATAACCTTAGTTTTTATTGGTATTTTTTGCAGGGGCGGAGTTGTTATTAAAGAAATATCTCTTATTCCTAAAAGTGCCAAATTAAGAGTTCTAGGTATAGGTGTTGCAGTTAATGTAAGAACATCTAAATCTTGTTTTTTAGATTTTAATTTTTCTTTATGCCTTACCCCAAATTTTTGTTCTTCATCTATAATAAGTAAACCTAAATTATTAAAAACAACTTCTTCGCTTAAAAGTTTATGCGTTCCTATTAATATGTCTATATTACCGTTAGATAAATCTTTTAATATATTTTTATTTGCTGATAATCTAGAATAAACCGATATATTAATTGGAAAATTTTTATATCTTTTTAAAAATCTATCATAATGTTGTTGAGCTAATATTGTTGTTGGTACCAAAACTGCTACTTGATAACCACTTTCAACTGCTTTGAAAGCCGCTCTCATAGCAACTTCTGTTTTCCCGTATCCTACGTCTCCACAAACTATTCTGTCCATAATTTTAGGACTTTGCATATCTTTTTTTATTTCTTCAATGGCTATTAACTGATCTTTTGTTTCTGCATGTTCAAATTGTTCTTCAAATTCTTTAAACCAAATCGTATCCTCTAAAAAGACTATTCCATTAGTTTTTTCTCTTTTAGCCTGTATTTCAAGTAACATTTTAGCGGTTTGCCTAATATCTTCAACGTATTTTTTTTGTCTTCTTCCAAAACCTCTTGTTCCTAATTTATATAAAAATGGTTCTTGCCCACTTATATTTATATATTTTTCTAATCTCCCTATTTGCTCTATTGGTATATATAGCTTATCTCTATCTGCATATCTAATACTTAAACATTCCTTATTTGAAATTAATTCTAGGCCATCATATATTCCAACACCATGTTGTATATGTATTACATAGTCTCCTTTTACTAAATCTGTTATATTTTGATATTTTCTATGCTTTTTTATATTCTTTGATTTTTGTTCTTGTATTTCTGATTTATAGTTTCTTTCCTTAGAGATATTTACTTGTAACTTTTCTGCTTTTTCTAAAATTTGCTCATATCTTTTTTGTAATTTATCTTTATTTGTTATATCTAAAATCATCATGGTTTCAAGATTATATTCTATCATTTCTTTATTTTCAATGTAGAATTTTACTTTTTTTTCACTAAATTTATTTGCTAAATCTGTTATTAAAATTGTTTTTCCTTCTAATTTTCCTGAATAAATTTTTATTTCATTTAACTCTTCAAAAGATTTTTGATTTTCTATATCAAAAACTTTTATTTTTTCTAATTCTATGTCAAAAAAATCTAGTCTTATAGGGTTATCTTGTCCATAACCAAATATGTCTATTATTTCCCCTCTTCTTGAATATTGTCCTAACTCAGATAATATATACTCTCTTTCATAAAAAAAACTTTCCAATTTTTGTTCTATTTCTTTTAAACTATATTTTTCTCCTTTTTTTAAATAAAAATATTTGGCTTCATCAAAAAATACATTCATAGCCAAATTAAAATCTATAAATATATATTTTTCATTATTATCTTTTGATAAAGTTTCTATTAATTTTGTATTTATATCTAATTTATCTTTTAAATCATTACTATATGTATTAAAAAGATAGGCATTTTTATTTTTTTCTAATGCCTTGTTGTAGTAATAATCTAAATTTTTGAATGAAGAACTTATATATATTTTAATTTCTTCTCTTGATTTTCCTAAATATTCAAGTAAATTTTCTTTTAATAATTCCATCTTTATCCTTTAATTTTAACTGCTTTATTGTGTATTTTTAAAGTATTAGTTATTAATCTTGCTTTTAATTTTTTTATGACAATTTCAAGTGTTCCCCTATCAAGTGTTCCTGCATAATATTTTGCATAAGTTTCTAATTCAGAACTTAAATCTATAACTTGATTTTCTAAATTTATTTCTATTTTATAGTATATATCTCTCATTTTTTCATCTAAAATTTGTGATATTGCTAATCCATATATACCCTTACTAATTCCATATATTTCTTTTGCATATTCTTTGGTTATTTCAGGGTTTTTATATATTTTTTCTTTAATAAATCTTATATCTTTTTCATATTGCCTATTTCTACAAAGTATACAAACTTTTTCTTTTTCAACTCTTTCAAAAAATTCTTTACATTGCTCACATTTTACACCCTTATTAACTTTATTTTTTAAATTTTCAATTTCTCTTTGTATAGTATAACCTATATAAATTTTTCTTGTTAGTTCATTTTCAATATTTTCATATTTTTCATGTGTTTTTTTTATAATTTGCTCAATTTCTTTTGACAAATCTTTTTTTAATTTATTATCACTGTTGTTCTGTATTTTAAACTTGTTATCTTTATTAATTTTTATTATTTTATTTGTCTTTCTAAATTCTATTTCAGTTATATTTGATAAATGATTAGAAATATTATTCATTAAAGTTTTCTCTTGCATTTTTAGTGCCATTAAAATAGAATTATCATCTACATATATTATTGCTTTATTTCCTTCTAAGAGTAAATTGGTATTTTGATATATAAAGTTTTTACCTCTCATAATTTCTTTCCACAAGCCATCTATATCATATTTTTTAAATCCTTTAAAATTTTCTGCTATGTGCTTAAACTTCATCATTTATGTCTCCATCTTCTATTTTAATATATTTGGCTTCTATATCTATTTTTTCAGTTGATGTAAAAAAACATTGTATTTTTTTCTCTTTAAAATACTCCATAACCCTATATTTTCTTATTTCATCAAAGTATGCAGATATATCATCAAATAAAAATATTGGTGTATTATTAGTTTTAGATATAATATAATCTCCTTGAGCTAATTTTAATGCTAATAATACAGATTTTTTTTCTCCTTGTGAAGCATAAGATTTAACCTTATTCTCATTAATTTCAAAAATAAAATCATCTTTTTGTGGTCCTAAAATACTATATCCATATATTTTTTCTTTATCTTTTTTACTAAATAAACTTTCTTTAAATTCTGCCTTTAATTCGTCTTTATTATATTTTTTATCTTTTAAATTAACTAAAAAATTTTCATATATTAAATTAATCTTTTTTTTATTTCCAAATAATTTTTGATATTTTTCATTAATAATTATTGATAACTCTTCTATATATTCTTTTCTTATCATTAATAACTCTATTGATAAATCTATAAACTTTTCATTGTATATTTCAAATAGTTTACTTTCCATTTCATTATTTTTTATCATTTTATTTCTAATTTTAAGAATTTTTTGGAAATCTAGTAAATATTTAAGATATTTTTTATCTATTTGACATATCTCATAATTAAAAAATCTTCTTCTTGTGTCTGGTGTTCCTATAATTAAATCCATATCTTCTGGCGAAAAAGAAATTACTAAAATATCTCCTAAGTATTCAGAATATTTGCATCTGTTCGAATTTTTATAAAAAGCCCTTTTATCTTTTGATAATTCTATTGAATAATTTACTCCATTTATTTTTGAAAAAACTACCATTCTCTTATTATTTTCTTTTATTTGCTCTATAATTTTTCTAGTTCTAAAACTTTTACCACTCGCCAAAAAATACACAGCTTCTATTAAACTCGTTTTCCCCTGTGCATTTTTTCCATATATTAAATTAAAATTTTTACTAAATTCAAACTTTTTATTAGCCAATATTCTAAAATTATCAACTAATATTTGCTCTATATACATTTTATTTTACCGTTATTTCCTCATTAGCAAATACTACAATATCACCATTTCTAATTTTTTTACCACGTCTAGTTTCAACTTCTCCATTTACTAAAACTAAGCCATCTTTTATCACTTCTTTGGCTTCTCCACCACTAGCAACTAAATTAGCAAACTTTAATAATTGGTCTAATTTTATATATTCACCCTTTATTTCTATTTCCATTTTACTCCCTTATTGATCTATTTATTTCTTTTACTTGTAACATAAATGTTGCTTCTTCTTCCATTTTATTTCTTATCTTATTAATAGCATTTAAAACAGTTGAATGGTCTCTATCAAATATTTTACCTACTCCATCAAATGTAATATCTAAATTTTCTTTAATTATATACATACTAACTTGTCTGGGTATTAAAATTTCTTGATTTCTTTTTTTAGATTTTAAATCTTCTTCTGTTATTTGATAATAATTTGCTACTTTTTTAATTATACTCTCAGCCGTTATCATAGAATTAGTTAATATTATATTTTTTTCTATAGAATCTTTAACCATGTCCATATCTACTGGCTTTTCTAATAATTGTGCTGTTGTTATTACATTTTTTAATATTCCTTGCATTTCCCTAACACTATTTTTTACATTAGTTGCTATATATTCTAAGTATAAATCATTAATTTTTTCATGTTTGTCTTCACATAATTTTCTAAGTATGGCTACTCTCGTTGAATAATCAGGTCTTTTTATTTCCTGCATTATACCTGAACCTATTCTAGTCATTATTCTATTAGATAAGTTTTTAATATTATGTGGACTTCTATCACTTATGAATATAATTTGTTTTTTTTCTGTATATAAGGTATTAAAAGTATTGAAAAACTCTTCTTCAACACTCCCTTCACCTTTTCCAAAAACTCTTTCAAAAAATTGTATATCATCTATTATTATTAAATCTAAGTTTCTATATTTTTGTCTAAAATTTCCACTACTTTCTCTATTATCTCTTATTTGTTTAAATCTTCCTTTTTGTATTGCTTCCAAATATTCATTATTAAATCCTTCTGCTGTTAAATATTTAACTCTTTTATCAGGGCATTTTTTTAATATTTCATTTCCTATTGCTTGACCTAAATGTGTTTTACCAAGACCTGAATCTCCAAACAAAATTAAAGGAGTGAAATTATTTTCTTTATTATTTACAATAGTTTCAACAACTTTTTCACAAAGTTTATATGCATATTCTGTATTTAAACCTGTTACAAAGTTTTCCATAGTAAACTCTTCAATTAAACCTGTTTCTCCAACTTGAGTATAATCATCATCTTCTTCAATAATGAACATATCTTTATTAATTAATTCAATTTCTCTTTTTATAACAATGTCTTCAACATTTATTCCTTTTATTGCTACAACTTTTTTTAATGCTTCAAATATTTCATCTTTTAGTTTTTCTAAAATAATTTTCACTTCATTATTTGTTGTATGCAAATAGCAAATTTCATTTTCTATATTATATAGGTTTACCTGTTTTAATGTGTGTAAATACTCCATTCCATTATCACTAGCAAATATTGTTCTCGTAATTTCCCATATATTATCTAAATCTTTTTGCTCCATTTTTGACCCCTACCATTTCTCTATTTTTCTAAACTATATCACAAGAAAAATAAATAATCAAATAAAAAAGTTTTCCACTTTTCCACAAAGTTATACAACAAAAAAGTCTTAAATTTGTTATTTTATGCGAGTTTTCCACAAAAACAGTAAGTTTTCCACAAAAATTGCCACATTTATTTATAATACTTTTCACAAAATTATCAACAAAAAATTTTTTTTTAATTTTTTTTCGCCCCTTTTTTTATGCACATTTTATAAAGATTTTTCCCACATAGTTATGAACATAAAAACACATTTTTTTACCTTTTAGCATTTAGCTTTCCACAAACACACAGTGCATAATAAGAATAATAATTAAATTATAGAATATATATAAATTATAAAATTAAATATTTTTTTTATATTTAGTTATAAAAAAAAGGCTAATTGCCTATCTTTTATTCTTTAATTTTTCTTTTACTTTATAAACTTAAATCCTATTCCTAAAATAATTCCCACTATTATAGAAATAATAATTGAATAAAATATATCTATATTTCTAGTTAATATTACAGTTAACATAATAGTTATAATAAATATAAATGTTTTAGTATAATTTTTCATAAAATCGCCTCTTTTCAAAATAAGTATACTCTTTTAATACTAATTTGTATATAAGTATAATTCAGTTCTTTTTATTAAAATATGAATTTTACTTATATTATTTAAAGATATAACCTAAAAAAAAATTTAGTTTATAAAATATTTACACACATTTTATAAAGATTTTTTACACACAGTTATGAACATAAAAACATAATTTTTTACCTTTTAGCATTTAACTTTCCACAAATACACAGTACATAATAAGAATAATAATTAAATTATAGAATATATATTAAAAATCTATTCTATTTTTTTTCACCTAAATATTTATAATTTCTAAAAAAGTAGACCAAGACAATATTTTATGTTAAAATACAAAAGGTTTCGCAATCAAAATAACAAATAAGGAGGCAAAATGGAAATAGTAATTGCAGGAGCAGGAGCAATGGGTGCCACATATGGTGCTATGCTCAAAAAAAGTGGAAATAATGTAATTTTCCTTGATGAATGGCAAGATAATGTAGATACAATTAACAATTCAGGAGTGAAATTTATAAACTTATCAAAAGAAGAAAAACTTGAGATTAAAGCATATAAACCAGTAGAATATAAAAAAATACCTGATTTAATAATTGTTTTTACAAAATCTATGCAACTAGATAATATGTTAACTAATATTAAGCATTTATTTGGAGAAAATACCAAAGTACTATGTTTATTAAACGGATTAGGACATATAGAAACATTAAAAAAATATGTTGAACCTAAAAATATTTTAATAGGTGTAACAGTTTTAACCGCACAAATGAAAAAGGCAGGAGTATTTGAAGTTACAAGTTATGGAAATACTGAAATTCAAAATATAACAAAAGATGGAGAAAAAAGCGCTAAAGAAATTGTTACGACAATAAATAATACTGGATTACCTTGTATTTATTCAAAAGATATAATTTATTCTATTTGGAGAAAAGCATGTATAAACGGAACAATGAATGCATGTTGTGCTTTATTAGATTGTAATATGATTGAATTAGGAAAAAGTCCTAATTTAGAAAAAATATTAAGAACTATAGTTGAAGAATTTTCTATGGTTGCAAAATATGAAGGTGTAAATATAGATATAGATGAAATAACTGAATTAGTTTGTTGGTTTACAACACCAGAATTTAAAGGAAGTTCTCATTATCCATCAATGCACCAAGATTTAATAAAAAACAACAGATATACAGAAATAGATTATTTAAATGGTTATGTAGCAAAAAAAGCAAAAGAAAATGGAGATAATGCTAAATTTTGTGAACTTATAACTTTATTAGTACATTCAAAAGAACAAATATTAGGAGCAAAATAGTGAAAGCAAAAGAATTTATAGGAAAAATATTAAACGGTTTATCAATAGGTATAGTTGTAGCATTAATACCCAACGCAGTATTATCAGCAATATTAAAACCTTATATAGCAAATATGTATGTTGCAACATTACTAGATTCATTAGTTATAATGCAAGCATTAGTTTCAGCAATAATAGGAATATTAGTAGGATTACAATTTGGATTTAATCCAATGAAAGCATCAATTATAGGGGCAACAACTTTTATATCATCAGGAGTTATTATTAGAACAAGTGAAGGGCTAGTTATTAAGGGAGTAGGAGATTTAATAAATGTTATGATTTTTTCTGCCATAGCCGTACTAGTTACATTATGGCTAGATGATAAATTAGGTTCAGTTACAATAGTATTACAACCTATAATAGGAGCATTTATAGGGTTTATTGGTTTAATGTGTCTACCATATGTATCTAGTGTAACTACTAGTATAGGACTGCTTATAATTAGATTTACAACATTACAACCATTAATTATGTGTATATTTATAACAATTTCATTTGGAATAATAGTAATATCACCTATATCAACAGTGGCAATAGGATTTGCAATAGGTCTAACAGGTTTAGCATCAGGTTCTGCTAATATGGGAATTACGGTAACTGCAGCAGTATTAGTTATTGGTTCAATATTTGCTAAAAATAAATCAGGAGTAACATTAGCAGTTTTATTAGGTGCCATGAAAATGATGATACCTAATATTGCTAAAAATCCAATAATGTATTTACCCATAATAGTTACTTCAATAGGTGGAGCATTAGGAGTAAAAATTTTAGGAATTACAGGTACAGCCAAAACAGCAGGTTTTGGTATAGTAGGTCTTATAGGACCAATAGAAGCATATGCTCAATTAGTACAAATAGGATCATCAGCACCAATAATGATAATAATAACAGCTTATTTAATTATACCATTTGGATTAGCATTACTAATACATATATTATTTACAAGAGTTATAAAAATTTATTCAGACGATATTTATAAATTTGAAAATTAAATAAATAAAAAAGAATTAATTTATTTAAAATGGGGGGACATTTTAATTATAACAATAATAATTCTTGGAGAAGCAATATATAATTCAACAATAGGGTATCTATATTTTATGAAAATTTTCTTTCCATACATATCAAGGAATTATTTTAGCAATTTCTATTGGAATAATATTAGGATTAATTAATTATTATATGTATACTAAAATATTTAAAGAAAAAAATTTAATATCATTTTTTATTGCTCATGGAATAGCAGATATATTTGGATTAACGATATTATCATATATTTTGGTTTGAAATTATTGAAAAAAATGCTATAATATATTAATTAAAAAATAAAGAAAAAGAGGTGAAAATATGTCATACATATATTGGGGGCTACTTACAGGAATATTTATTGTTGTAGAAATAGCAATTCCTGCTCTTGTATCAGTTTGGTTTGCAATCTCTGCATTTATAGTCATGCTGTTATCATTTTTTATAACTGATATTAAAATCCAAATATTAATATTTACAATAATATCAATTGCTTTAATGCTTACAACACAAAAATGGGTTAAAAAGACATTAAATAGCGAAAAAAACAGTAACGTTGGAGATGAAGTTACAGTAATAAAAAAAATAGAAGATAATAAATATGAAATAAGATATAAGGGGGGAATTTGGACCGCTATATCTAATGAAAACTTTGATGAAAAGGAAAAAGCATTTATTAAAGAATATAAAGGAAATAAGATAATAATAGAAAGAAGGTAAAATATGGGCGGAGCATTTGTATTAGGAATAACAGTAATTTTATTTGCTATAATTATAGCAATATTATTTAATGGTATAAAAATAGTACCAGAATCATATGTTTATATAATTCAAAGATTAGGTAAATATAATAAACAATTACATGCAGGTTTTAATATAATAAATCCATTTTTTGATTCAGTTTCAAAAAAGGTAGTTTTAAAGGAAATGGTTAAAGATTTCCCTCCACAACCTGTAATTACAAAAGATAATGCAACTATGATGATAGATACGGTTGTATATTTCCAAATAACAGACCCTAAGTTATATACTTATGGAGTTGAAAATCCAATTTCAGCAATTGAAAATTTAACAGCAACAACATTAAGAAACATTATAGGGGATTTAACAGTTGACCAAACTTTAACATCAAGAGATACAATAAATTCAAAAATGAGAATAGAATTAGATGAAGCAACAGACCCTTGGGGGATAAAAGTAAATAGAGTTGAATTAAAGAGTATTATTCCACCTGAAGAAATTAGAGAAGCAATGGAAAAAGAAATGAAGGCAGAACGTGTTAAAAGAGCAACAGTTTTAGAAGCACAAGCTAAAAAAGAAAGTGCTATTTTAATTGCTGAAGGAGAAAAGCAAGCAGCAATATTAAGAGCAGAAGCAGAAAAAGAAGTTCAAATTAAAGAAGCTGAAGGACAAGCTGAAGCATTAAAAACTATGAAAACTGCCGAAAGTGAAGGTATAAGATTACTAAATGAAAATGTACCAAAAGAAGAAATTTTAAAAATACAAGCTCTAAGAACTTTAAGTGAAGTAGCAGATGGTAAGGCAACTAAGATAATAATACCTAGCGAAATACAAAATTTAGCAAGTTTAATAACTAGCATTAAGGAATTATAATGAAAAAAATATATAGAAGCAAAAAAGATAGAATGATATTTGGAGTATGTGGTGGACTAGGAGAATATTTTGAAGTAGACCCATCAATTATTAGAATAGTATGGATTTTTTCTTGTGCTTTTTTCGGACTAACAATACTTCCTTATTTTATAATAGCAGTAATTTTGCCAGAAGACCCAAGAACAGGTCAATGTAATCACAAATGTAAATGTGATGAAAATACAATAGAATATGAAGATTAAAAAAAATTAAGATAATAAAAGAAAATATCATGCTATAAAGTGTGATATTTTTTGTATGAAATAAATATCATAATGAATAAAAAAAGATAAATTAGTAAAATTTTATTCGATTTATTATTAAATGTAAATAAGTAAATATTTAGTGTTTTTTTCATAACTTTTTAATTCCATTGAAAAAAAAACTCCTAAATGGTAAAATAAACATATCAAATTAAAAGGAGAAAATACTTGGGAAACAGTAATTTATATATAATAATTTTAATAGTTGCAATATTTACTATTATTTTTAGAATTTTACCTATATTTATAAAAATACCTGAAAACAATAAATATATTAATACTTTTTTTGATATATTACCTATATCAATATTATCTGTTTTGGCTATTCCAGAAGTATTTGTATCTTTGGGGAATAATTACATAGATATAATAATTAGTATATTAGGAGTAATATTTGTAGCATATTTAACATATACGAAAAAGAGTTTAGCTTTTATTGCGATGACATCAATTTTTTTTATTGGCACATTAAGGGGGTTAAGTTTTGGAAGTTTTTGAAATAAAAAAAGAAGTAAAAAATATATATGACGGATTAAAAAACTCTTTAATAATAAAAGAAAAAGAAGAAAAAATAAAAAAATTAGAAAAAGAAGTTTTAAAAGAAGGTTTTTGGGATAGAGAAGATAATAAATTAATTCTACAAGAAATAAATAAAAATAAAATATTTATTCAAGATACATATAGAATAATAGAAACTTATGAAAACATACAAATTTTATTAGAGTTTATAGATAGTGGAGATGATGCTTCTATTAAAGATTTGGAACACACATATGAGGAGTTTTTAAATATTACCGATGAATTTAATAATAAAATATTACTAAATGGTGAGTATGATATAAATTCAGCCATAGTAACAATAAATTCAGGAGCAGGTGGAACAGAAGCCTGTGATTGGGCTAATATGCTATACAGAATGTATGAAAGATGGGCAAATAAAAAAGGATTTAAATTAGAAATATTAGATATATTAACAGGAGAAGAAGCTGGAATAAAATCCATAACAGTAAACATTAAAGGAGAATATGCTTATGGACTACTTTCTTGTGAAAAGGGAGTTCATAGATTGGTTAGAATATCACCTTTTGATTCTAATGCTAGAAGGCACACTTCTTTTGCGGCAGTTAATGTAGTGCCCGAAATAGAAGATGATGTAAGTATAAATTTAAACATGTCAGATTTAAATATAGATACATATAGGGCAAGTGGTGCAGGTGGACAGCATGTAAATACAACGGATTCTGCAGTTAGAATAACTCATTTACCAACAGGAGTAGTTGTAACTTGTCAAAATGAAAGATCTCAGTTAAAAAATAAGGAATCAGCCTTAAAGGTTTTAAAGGCTAAATTATTTGAACTTGAATTAGAAAAAAAAGAAAAAGAAATGAAAGAAATAAAGGGCGAAGAAAATAAGATAGAATGGGGAAGCCAAATTAGATCATATGTAATGCAACCGTATAAAATGGTTAAGGATCATAGAACTAAATTGGAAGAAGGAAATGTAGATAAAGTAATGGATGGAGATATAGATGAGTTTATAACTTCATATTTAAAGTATAAAGCTAATGTATAAAGGAGAAATATGAGATATAATAGAAGAAATATGCAAAATATAAAAAAATGGAAAAGAATATTAAATATATTTTTAGTATTAGTATTATTATTTGTTTCTAAAGATATAATTGTAAATAAATTTTTTAATAAAACTATGGTAACAGTTCCTAGTGTAGTAAATTTAGAAAAGAAAGAAGCTATCAAAATTTTGAGAAAGGCAAATTTAGATTATAACTTCATAAGTTCAAGATCTAATCAAGTTCCGTTTAATTATGTATATAGTCAAAGCCCAGAAGCAAATGAAAAAGTAAAAATGAATAGGGCAATTAAACTATATGTTAATGATGAAGAAGGAGCAAGTTTACCTGATTTAAGAAATTTACCTTTAGTAGAAGCTATGGCTATGTTAAAAGAAAAAAATATAGAAGTTATAAGAGTAGACTATATTTCAACTAATTTAGAAGAAGATAAAGTATTAGCTAGTTACCCAAAAGAAGGAAGTTTAATAAAATATGGAGAAAAATTAGCATTATTAGTATCAACACAAAAATTAGTTAAAGATAATGTAATGCCAAATGTAATAGGGCTTAATTTATTAGATGCTGAAAAAATCTTATTAGATTTAAAATTAAATGTTACAGATGTTATAGGTGTAAAAGGAAGAGATATTCCAGAAAATACAGTGATAAGAACAGAACCTTTACCTGATACAGAACTTTCAAAAGATACAGAAATTAAAATTTATGTAAGTGTTCCTAAAAATGATGAAACACCTGAAAATCTTAAATTAAATCAACAATATATAGATAATATTATAAAAAAAGCATTAGAGGAAAAAAATGAATCAAATTAATTATAGAGTTATAGGAAAAACACAGGGTTTTTATGAAGTTATAGATAATCTTGGAAATATTTATACTACTAAACTTAAAGGAACTCTTAAAAGAGAAAATAGCAAATTAAATTGTGTTATAGGTGATAAAGTAGAAATTTCAATTAAAGATATGCTAATAACTAATGTATTAGAAAGAAAAAATTTATTACTTAGACCCTTAGTTTCTAATATAGATTATGTAGCTATAATGACTAGTATAATTAATCCCACTTTTGATATAAATGCTTTTCAAAAAAAATTATTATGGGTAGATAAACAAAAAATTAAAACTATTTTAATAATAAATAAAATAGATTTAGTAAATGATATAGAAAGAAAAGATTTTATAGAAAATTTAAAATCTAAAATTAAACATATAAAAATATTTGAAATAAGTGTAGAAAAAAACATAGGAATTACAGAATTAAAAGAGTTTTTAAAAGAAAAAATAATAGTATTATCAGGAGCTAGTGGAGTAGGGAAATCTAGTTTAGTTAATAATATTTTAGAAAATGAAACACTAGAAGTAGGAAATATTAGTAGAAAAACTAAAAAAGGAAAAAATACTACAATAATAACTAAATATTTTGAAAAAAATGGTATAAAAATTTTTGATACACCAGGTTATAGTTCAATAGCATTACCAGAATATGATGAAATAAGAGAAATAATGACATGGATACCTGATTTTGAAAATTATTTATATCAATGTAAATTTAAAGATTGCTTACATTTAATAGAACCGGATTGTAATATAATAAAAGAAGTTGAAAAAGGAAATATTAATAAATACAGATATGAATTTTACAAAAAATTAATTGAAGGAGAAAATAACAATGAAAGAAATTAAAATTGCCCCATCACTATTATCTGCTGATTTTTCTGATTTAAAAAATGAAGTTATAGCAATAGAAAAAGCAGGAGCAACTCATTTACATTTAGATGTTATGGATGGAGATTTTGTACCAAATATAACTTTTGGGGCAGGATTAATAGGGGCTATAAGAAAGCATACGAATTTAATTTTTGATATACACATGATGGTTACTAATCCTGAAAGATATATAGATGACATGGTAAAAGCTGGTGCAGATAGTATAACTGTTCACTTAGAAGCGACTAAACATTTAGATAGAGTAGTTGAATTAATAAAATCGCATGGAGTTAGGGCATCAGTAGCACTTAATCCTTCAAGCCCAATATGCTTATTAGATGATATTGCTCATAAATTAGATATGGTTTTAATAATGTCAGTAAACCCAGGGTTTGGTGGACAAAAATTTATACCAAGAGCAATAGATAAAATTAAAGAATTAAGAGAAAAATATCCTAATTTAGATATAGAAGTAGATGGTGGAATTAATAGCGAAACAGCAGTATTAGTGAAAAATGCAGGAGCTAATATATTAGTTGCAGGTTCTTATGTATTTGGTGGAGACTATAAACAAAGAATAGATAGTTTAAAGTAGGAGTTATTATGATTGAAGATATAGAAAAATTAATATATGAATTCTATAAATTATACTATAAAATTGAACAATTAAGTTTAGATAATACTATTAGATGCTTAACACAAAATGAAATACATGTAATAAATTTAATAGGAAATAGTAGTTTAACTATGAATGAATTGTGTGATAAATTAGGAACAACATTAGGAACAACTTCAATAGCCATTAATAAGTTGGAAAAGAAAAATTTTGTTAAAAGACAAAAAGATAAAAAAGACAAAAGAAAAGTATATGTTTCTCTTAGTCTTAAAGGAAATATGGCATATAAATTTCATGGTAATTTTCATAGACATGTGATAGAAAAAGCAACAAAGAAAATATCAAAAAAAGATATACAAATTTTTTACAATACCTTTAAAACTATAAAAGAAAATTTAGAGCAGTTAAAAAAAGAATATGAACCTATACTTTTACCAGATTTAGAAATAGATGATATAGTTCAAATAGAAGAAATTAAACTTTCACATGCTGCTTTTAAATATTTAAATGAAAAAGGCATTATAATAGGCAAAGAAATTAAACTTTTAGAAAAAGATAAAACAACTATAACTGTTGAAACAATAAAAGGAATTAAAGTAATAACATTAGAAGATGCCTTAGGCATACATTGTATAAAAAAAGGAAAATAATGATATATTTAGATGCGGTAGGTTACAAATTTTTAGTAGAAGAAATTAAAAATGAAATTTTAAATTTAAAAATAAGAAAAATACAAAGCTATGATAATAGCTCTTTTTCTATTTTATTTAATAAAAAAACTCTATATTTTGAAAATAAAAAAGAAGCAATACTTTACTTAAAAGATGATAAAACCCAAAATGTAGAAAAAGAATTAAATTTTGTATTAAAATTAAAAAAACACATAATAGGTGGACTAATAAAAGATATATACTTACATAATGATGATAGAATAATAGTTGTTGAAATAGAAAAATTAAATTTATTAAATGAAATAAAAAAATATAAATTAATATACGAATTTTTAGGAAAAGGAATAAATGTAGTTTTATTAGATGAAAAAAATATTATACTAACAAGTATGTACGCTAGTATAAATAGTGATAGGTCTATGATTTATGGCGCAAATTATGAATACCCTGAAAATAGGGGGAAATATGGTAATTTAATGCAAAAATTAGATGAGAAAACAAAAGAAAGATTTTCTAATTCTTATGAAGCAATAATTTATGAAGGAAAACTATTAACATATAACGAATTTTACCCGGAAAAAGAAAAGACAAAGTATAATAGTTTAAATGAAGCAATAAATGAATACTATAAGATGAATAATAATATAAGTCAATTAGAAACTAAACGAAAACCACTTTTAAAATTAATTAGACGAAATATAAAAAGATTAAAAAATATATTAGATAAAATACCAATAGATATTGAAAAAAATAAGGGTTATGAAAAATATAAAATAATAGGAGATATATTAGCATCTAATCTATATAATATGAAAAATAATATGGAAAAAGTGGAACTTTTTGATTACTATAACAATAAAAATATAGAAATTGAATTAGATAAAAATTTAAGTCCATCTAAAAATATGAAAAAATATTATGATAGATATTCAAAATCTAAAAGAAGAGAAGAAAGTATTCTTATTAGATTAAATGAGATTAAAGATGAATTATCATACTATGAGGAACAAGAACTGTATACTGTAAATCAAGATGATATATTAGGTCTAGAACAAATAGAAAAAGAATTAGGTTTAAATAATAAAAAAGTAAAATCTACAAAACATTCAAAAAGAGAAATACAAAAGATAGAATACAAAGATTTTGAAATATATGTAGGTAGAAATAGTTTAGAAAATGAGGAGATAACATTTAAAATAGCAAGAAATGGAGATTTATGGTTTCATGCTAAGAATGTAGCGGGTTCTCATGTGATATTAAGGGGCAAAGAACCGCAAGATACAGATATAGAATATGTGGCAAGGCTAGCAGCTAAAAATTCAAAATTAAACGGCATAGGAGAAGTAGATTATTGTAATGTAAAAAATGTTAAAAAGATAGCAGGCTCAAAAAGAGGAAATGTAATTTATGATAACTATAAAACAATAATAATTAAGGGGTGAACATGGAAAAATTAAAAATATTAGTAGTTATGGGCGGAACTTCAACTGAAAGAGAGATTTCACTTAGAACAGGAAATGAAATATATAAACATTTAGATAGAGAAAAGTATAATGTAGAAAAATTAATAATAAATGAAAATAAAGATATTTTTAAAGTGCAAAACATGGATATAGATTTTGTGTATATTGCATTACATGGTGCATTTGGAGAAGATGGAAGTATACAAGCAATTTTAGATTCTATGAATATTAAATATAGTGGTTCTGGTATGCTTTCTAGTGCTATATGTATGGACAAAAATATTTGTAAACTTTTAGTGAAAGATGAAGTAACGGTAATACCTGGAACTACTATGAGAAAAGATAGTTTAATAAGTTATGATGAAATGTCTAAAAAATATGGAGAAAAAGTAGTTTTAAAACAAGTTAATGGTGGTTCTAGTTTAGGATTATATATAGTCAATAATAAAAAAGATTATGATAATGCAATAATTGAAATATTAAAATTAACTGATGAAATAGTTTTAGAAAAATTTATTAAAGGAATAGAAATATCTGTTCCAATAATTGCAGGTAAGGTTTACCCAACTGTTAGAATAACTCCTTTAAAATCAGATACATTTAATTATGAAAGTAAATATAGTGTTGATGGAGCAAAGGAAGAAATTGTAGAATTTGAGCCTAAAATACAAGAAAAAATCAATAGTATGACAGAAAAAATTTATAGAAAAACCAAATGTAGTGGATTTGCTAGAATAGATTATTTAATAGAAAATAATGAAGTATATATGATAGAAGTAAATACATTACCAGGTATGACTTCTGCTAGTATATTACCAAAGAGTTTAGCAAGTGCAGGACTTGATTATTCACAAACACTTGATTTATTAATAGAGAGTTCATTAAAAAAATAGAGTTATAGCTCTATTTTTTGTTTTGGTATTTAATTATTGTAATTATATCACTTTATTTTTTATTCGATTCTTTTATTTTTCTTAAAATTACAGATACTGTAAATGCGACAACAAAGTATATTCCTATCAGAAAAATATCATTTTTGGGCATAACATTAAAATGCTCTAATAAATAATGAGTTAAACCTATACTTGAACCTAGAACTATACTTTCAAATAATATGCATTTTATACTATATTTCATATTTTTTCCTTTCACTAAATTATATTATGATAATAAATATTAATAAAATAATTATGTACATATTTTTAATTTTATGGTTAAGTAATTATATAACATATAAGGTTAAATGTAAATGTGAGTTAAAGAAAAAAAGAGTGGTTGGCTAAACCACTCTAAAAAAATTCATTTGATTAATAACTAATTCTTGCGAATATAATTATTATAAATATCAAAATCATTATTTTTAAAAAGATTCTGAACATTTTTCACCTTGTATGATATAGTCATA
>NZ_LOQI01000003.1 GCF_001517915.1 Oceanivirga salmonicida
AAAAAAAAAAAATGAAATAATAGATAAATTAAAATTCACAATCTAAAAAAATATCACTCAAATTCGGCTATACATATTGTATTGGCTTAGTTTGAGTGATTTTTTGTTGCGAAACTTGGGTTATAACTGAATAGAAAAAAATAGAGATTTTAATATCTCTATTTTTCATATTTAGTAAGTACCATACAACCATCTTTGGTAACTACTATATCATCTTCTATTCTAACTCCTGCAACACCAGGTTTATAAATTCCAGGTTCTATTGTAAATACCATGTTTTCCTCTAATATGTCATCAGTACTTTGAGAAACATCTGGAAATTCATGTACTTCCATACCAAGACCATGTCCTAATCTATGAGTGAAATATTCTCCATACCCACCTTCTGTTATAATGTCTCTTGCAATTTTGTCAATCTCGCTAAATTTCATACCTGGCTTACAAGCCTTAATTGCTTCCATATTGGCTTTTTTGACTAATTCGTATATAGTTTTAGCTTCATCGCTAACTTTTCCAAATTCAAAGGTTCTAGTCTCGTCTGAGGCATATCCTTCATACCATACACCTAGGTCAAATAGAGCATAGTCTCCTTTTTTTAATTTTGTAGTGCCACTTTCTCCATGTGGATTAGCAGCATTTTTACCAAACAATACTATAGTATCAAATGACATAGATTTAACACCTAATTTTTTCATTTCAAATTCTATTATAGATTTTAGTTCTAATTCAGTGATGCCTTCTCTTAAATTATTTTTAGCAATATCAATTGCTATATCAGATAACCTTGTTGCTTCAATTAACTTTTCTATTTCATCACTAGACTTATATTTTCTCATATCTGCAATTAGATTATCACATTCATTAAATGATTTAATTTCAAATATTTTTTGTATTCTTTCTAATCTATCAATAGTTAAATGAGTTTTTTCAAGTAGAACATTTTCTAATTTACCTGTAAGTTTAAATAAATTAGCATAACCATCTTCTGTGTCAAGATAAGAAGTTAAATCTAATTTAACTCTTAGACTACTTTTTGCACTTTCAAATTCCATTGCAGGAACTAATAAAGAGATTTTATCTTTACCAATAATAAGTGCTAATAATCTTTCGTGTGGATCACAACTAAAACCTGTTAAATAATATATATTAGTAGGTTTAGTAATTATTGCAGCATCTATATTTTTTTCTCTTAATATTTTTTGTATATATTTAATCTTTTCCATTATTCTCCTATAATAAAAAGCTCTTAAAGAGCCTTTCATTTTTATTTTATTTTCCTCCTAATAAGTAACCGAATTTAATTCCTGGACGGAATGAATGAGTTATATTATAAGCATCATCCTTTTTTAAACCTAAGTTATCTTTATCGGCAGTATCATTTTTAGTTTTTATACCAGAATTTTCATAACCTAATACAACTGATAATCTAATTTGGTCATTTAATTTTGCACCAACTAATAAGTCAACATTTACAACATGTCCACCACCTAATACTTTTGGACTAGAATTGAAATCAAAATAACCGTGTCCACCAGCAGTTACTCCTAAACCAATAAATGCTTTTGTATCAGAGTTAGGTATAGCAAAATCAAAATTCATTTCTCCACCTACTGTAGCAACTATACCATGTATATTTTCTACTGGTTTATTCCATTCATATTGTGATACAATTTTATCTCCTAAAGTAATTCTAGGACCAAAAACTAAATCAACTTTTTCATTAATTTCATATTTCCATTCAGGCACATAACCAATTCTTAAATCTACTTCTTTTTGCCATATTTTTGTTGGCATTTTACCATTTTCTGAAATTTTTTGAATTTTAAATGGAAAACCAATTTCTCCTTCTATTCTATGAAATGGACCTTCAATATCAGCTGCAAAAGTAGTTAAGCTAGCTAATGCTGCAACTGTAAATAATAATTTCTTCATTTTTTTTCTCCTTTTAAATTAATTTGATATACATTTTTTAAATTTATTATATCATTAAAATTATAACACTATTTGATTTAAAAATCAATTTTATCAATAATAGTTTTTAGAATTTTTTTTGAATTATTTAATTTTTCTTGTTCCGCTTTGCTAAACTCTGGACATATTTTCATGACTTGTCCATTTCTGCCAACAATGTTTGGAACAGAATAATATATATTATCAATAGGGTTATATGTAGAGACTGTTAATATAGATTTTTCATCTCTTAATATAGCACCAACAATTCTATTAACTGCTAAGCCTATTGCATAGTTTGTATATCCTTTTTTCTTAATAATTTCATATGCAGAATTTTTTACTGACATTTCAACAGAATTTTTCAATTCATCTAGTTCTATATTTTCTCTTTTACAATATTCATCAATAGATAATGGACCAATGCTAAGAGATGACCATACAGCAAATTCACTATCTCCATGTTCACCTATTATATAACCATGTATGCTTCTTGGATCTAAATCAAATATTTTTGCCAAATTATATTGTAATCTAGAAGTATCAAGTACAGTACCACTTCCTATTACTCTATTTGCAGGAAAGCCAGATAATTTATATGTTATATATGTTAATATATCAACAGGGTTAGAAACAACTAATAATATTGCATTAGGAGAATATCTCACAATTTGTGGTATCATTTGTTTAAAAATTGATAAATTTTTATTTATTAAATCTAACCTAGTTTCTCCATCTTTTTGTCCTGCACCAGCAGTAATTATTACTATATCTGAATTAGCAGTATCTTTATAATCTCCTGCAATAATTTCAGTTGATTTAAAAAATGCAGCACCATGTGCTATGTCTAATGCTTCTCCCATAGCCTTATCTTTGTTAATATCAACTAATACTATATTAGATGCTATACCAGTTTCTGCTATTGAAAGTGTAGTAGCAGAACCTACAAATCCCGCTCCTATAATTGAAATCTTATTTGTCCTTTTCATCATATTTTTGTATGCTAAATCTCTTTAACCTACTTCTCCTTTCACCTTTTTATATACTTATTTTTTAATATCTAATGTAAAAACTCTATCTGAAATATGTTTTACAAGATTTATATCATGAGATATGAAAATAAAAGTTGTAAAAAAGTTTTTGTTAAAAAATTTTATTAAATTTATAATTTGTTCTTGTGTGCTTAAATCTAATGCAGAAAGTGGCTCATCGCATATGATTAATTTGGGGTTTGAAATCATTGCAGCCCCTACAACAACCCTTTGTCTTTGTCCCCCTGATAAATCAGTAGGGTATTTATTTTTGTAATCCTCTAATAAAAGTATTTTTAACATATCATCTACTTTTTCATCAATATTTTCTATATTATTGACTATTAAAGGTTCTTTTAATATGTTCTCGACTGTAATTGCTTCATTAAGTGAAGTGTATGGATCTTGAAATATCATTTGTATATCAATTATTTTTCTTTCAGAAATATCTTTATTTTCAAATATTATTTCTCCACCATCTTTTTTTTCAATTCCCATAATTATTTTTGCTATTGTAGATTTACCTATACCTGACTTACCTATAATTGAAAATATTTCTCCTTTTTTTACATTAAATGAAACATTTTCAAATATATATTCATTATTAAATTTTTTGCTTAAATTTTTAATTTCTAATAACATGGTTGTTCTCCTTTAATATATTATACTCAATTTAAGGGAAATATAAAAGGATTTTATGTAAATAAAAAAGGCACAATGCCTTTTTTATAAATTTTTACTATTTAACTAATTCAGAGAATTTTAATTCAACACGTCTATTCATGTATCTTCCTTGTTTAGTCTTATTAGTAGCAGCTGGTTCTAATTCACCTTTACCAGTAATGCTATTAACTTTAATAGAATTACTTAATCCGTATTTTTGTAATAACATAGTTATTTGTTTAGCTCTTTCAACAGATAATTTTTGGTTGTATTTAACTGATCCAGTAGCATCAGTATGTCCAACTACGTCTATATCACCTGATACAGCGAAATTATTAACCATATCTACGATTTCTTTTAAGTTCTTTTGTTCTTGTGCATTTGGCACTCTACCATCAACTTTAAATCCATATATAGTACAGATTTTAGTTTCTGATGAACAATTACCATGTATGAAATCTGGTCTTTCAACTTCAACTATAACTGGTTCTTCAACTACAGGTACAACTGGTTCTGGTGTTGGTTCAACAATTGGTTCAACAACTATTGGTTCAACAACAACTGGTTCAGGTTTAACTACTTCTTTTTGAACAACTGGAGCTTTTTTAATGAATGATCCTAATCTAAGACCTACTCTAATACCAACTTTGTTGTCAAATGCTTTATTTCCAGCAGCCTTTAAGTCTTTTGGAGTGAATCCACCATCATATAATAATTCAGCAACTAATGCGTTGTATTCAACACCAAGTCCTAAACCATAGTAAAGACCTGGTTTAAATGGATCTCCTACTTTTTCTCTTGAAGCCATTCCACCTAATCTACCTACAACATAAGCTGCAGCGTCATCTTTTTTATTTCTCCAAAAATTAAGATGTGTTACCGCATAAATAGGTATGAATTCTTTTTCATTTTTAGCAGTAGTACCTTTTTTAAATAATACTTCTGGTCCAGAATTGTAGTGTAATGATTTATAACCGAAGTTATATTCAGCACCTACCCCTAATTCAAATACACCTGTGTCTATAGGTATAATTTCAGTTCCTAATGTGAACCCCATACCGTTAGTATTATCTAACGATGGTTTTGTTGCAAATTTAACGTGATCTCTATATGCGTCGAAACCTGTTTTAACGTTCCATTCCCACGCGAATGTGTTCATGGCTGCAAATGTTAATGCGATAATCGCTATTTTTTTCATATTTTTCCCCCAATTCTAAATATATTTACATACATTTGTTTAATATACTCTGATATATTATATAACAAAAATTGTTAAAAATCAACTTAAAATGTGGTATAATAAAATTAAATAAATAATATTTGAGTTAGGAAACAGTGAAAGTATGAATAAAAAAGTAGTGTTAGGAATGTCTGGCGGGGTAGATTCATCAGTGGCAGCAGTGATTTTAAAAAATCTTGGATACGAGGTTATAGGGGTATTCATGAAAAATTGGGAAGAAAAAGATGAAAATGGAATTTGTACTAGCGAAATTGATTATGCAGATGCAATGAATGTTGCTGAAAATTTAGGAATACCATTTTATTCTGTTAATTTTGTAAAAGAATATGCAGACAGAGTATTTAGTTATTTTTTAGATGAGTATAAAAAAGGAAGAACTCCAAATCCAGACGTAATGTGTAATAAAGAAATAAAATTTAAAGCATTTTTAGAATATGCATTTAGTTTAGGTGCTGATTATGTAGCAACTGGGCATTATGCTAAGGTAATGCATACAGATAAGGGAAGTATTTTATTAAGGGGTATAGATGATAATAAAGATCAATCATATTTTTTATCTAAATTAAGTAGTGAGCAGTTAGAAAAGGTAATTTTTCCATTGGGGGATTATACTAAACCTGAAATAAGAGAGATTGCAAAAAAAAATGGATTAATAACGGCTAATAAAAAAGATAGTACAGGAATATGTTTTATAGGAGAGAGAAATTTTAAAGAATTTTTAAATAACTATTTACCGAATAAAAAAGGGAATATAGTAGATGAAAAAGGTAAAATTTTAGGAACTCATGATGGACTTATGTACTATACTATAGGACAAAGAAAAGGTATAGGTATAGGAAATACAAAAGATGGTAATGGAAAGCCTTGGTTTGTTGCTTATAAAAATTTAGAAAAAAATGAATTGGTGGTATCACAAGGAAATACTGATATCTTATATTCAAAAGGTCTTATAACTAATGACTTTGAATTAATTAATAAAGAAATAGCAAGTTTCCCCCTAAGATGCACAGTTAAGTTTAGATATAGACAAGATGACGTTTCTGCTATAATTACAAAAGAAAATGGGAAACATATAGTTATGTTCGATGAAAAACAAAGAGCGGTAACGGAAGGTCAAATAGTTGTCGCATATTTAGGGAATATTTGTATAGGTGCGGGAGCAATAGATAGTATAATAAAAGGAGATTAAGTATGTTTTTTGGGTTTTTTGGCAAGAATAAAAATGAAAAGATTGAAGAAGTTAAAGAATATTTAAATATTATAGATGAAGACGGAAAAGAAATTACTGTTGAAAAAAAAGAATGGTTAGCTACTGAGTTTTATCCATATATAGAAAACAATATTAATAATGATGAAGAAATATATAATATGGTTAATTTAGCAATGGAATATGGTGTAAAATATGAAGTTTTAGAGCCAAGTTATAAACTATATATTAAAGATAAAAGTGTAAATAAAAACGTTTGTCTTTTATTTAAAGCATATAGAATTAATAAAATGAATGATGAAGCAGTAGATTTATATGAAGAATACATGAATGATGGAAATGATTTGAATTGTTTCATGTATTATGATTTGGCTTTAGCACAAGAAGAGTTATCGAGATATGATATGGTTGAAAAAAACTTATTCTTAGCATTTACTAAGAACAACAACTATATTAAAGTAATAGATAAATTAATGGATTATACTAGTAAATTTTTAGAACCTGATAAATATTATGAATGGTTAAAAGATTTAAATGATACTTCTAGTTCTTGGTATTTGAGTAAAGAATTGGCAATATTACAATTTGAAAAAAAATTATATGGAGAGGCAACAAATAATTTATTAAAAAGCCTTAGTTTGTGTTCGAATAATGAAAAAAATGTTATTATTATAGCTAAATTATTATTAGAAAATAATAGATTAAATGAATTTGAAAATTGTATTTTACCTAAATATGATATAAATACTAGTGATATTAATTTTCATAATATAGTTCAAAAATTTTATTTCAAGGATAAACAATATAAAAAAGGTTTAGATTTATTAAAAGAAATATATTTAACAGGAAAATATGATGAGATATTTGTTCAAAATGAAAAATTATTTTTAAAATCTAAATTATTAGAACAAGATAAGAAAAAGTATGCTAGATTGGTTAGTGGTATAGCTTCACCTAAGGCTAGATTTAATCCACTTTTTGCACCTATATACACTAAGCAATTAAATATGAAAGTTAAAGAAAAAACAGGACCAAAATTTATATTTTTAGGATTTACAACTAATGGAGAAGTTGGAGAATATTCCGAAAACTTGAAGGGAATAGTTAAAAATATTTCTTCATATATATGTGATTTATTGTATTTTAATTCAGATATATCAATAAATAATGCCTTCTTATATGATGATTTAGGACCGGTATTAAAGCGTGGAGAATATAAAGATGAGTATTTCAAAAAAATAAAAGAAAGTAATCCTGATATGGAATATGTAATAACAGGAGAAATTTTTGAAGTAGATTCAAATGGAGCATTTGATATTAGATTTTATACATATAATTTTGAGATGGATCAAAGATTACAACTTTATTTAACTACTACTTCTGAAAATGGCTTATATGAAGTAATATCTAAATTTTTAAATGTTATTATTAATAAGATGCTTGATATCAATGTAGAAAGTGTAAAAATAACAGATAAAAAATTCTTAGAAATATATACGGATTATGTAGAAATATTTTTAAATGTAAATAATGATAATGAAAATAAAGTATATACTACTGATAAGATAATTAGATATTGTTTAAATAATCCTAGTGAATATAAAGTAAATATAGCATTATCTACAATACTTACTCAAAGTGAGTACTTCCCTGAAATTAAAGAGAATTATAAACAAAAAATATATGATATTATAACTTTAAATAATATGACATATAAAGATTTAATGAGTAATTTTGAATTTGTATACGGAGAAATAAATGAAGAAGCTTAAAAATTTTATACCAGCAATATTATTAATATTAATCTTAATATATAGAAATATGACTATTGATTCTAGTTCTAACGATGAATATTTAGTTGTAGGTTTAACTATAATATTTATAAGAATGATATTTTTTAAAATGTCATTAAATAGAAGTATGCTTTATGTAATATTATTATCAGTGATTGGAATATTTTATATATACATTTATACACATAACAATATAAATGATTTAATAACTGAAAACTATATTTTGTTAGCTTCTATATTTAATTTAGTAAATATACTACTAATGTTATGGTTAATACACCAAAATTATGTGTTTATAGGTATGATATATTTAATAAATGCTGTACTAATTTCAGTAGAATTAATACCTAATATAGCCAATTATGTAGAAATTTTAGCAATATCAATATATATAATAGCGAATATTAAAAAAATAATAAATATGAAAAGCGTTAAAGAGAAAGCAGAAATAAAGGAAGAAAAAAATGATTAAAGAAGATTTGGTACATATTTTAGACAACATAATAGATAAGCAGAAATTTAGTAATATGGAGATGAATTACTACTTTAAAATAAAAAAATATTCACTAGAAGAAAGAGCATTTGTTAAAAACTTATTGAATGTAACTATAAAAAATCTAATATATATAGATTATTTGATAGACAATTCAGCAAAGAAAGTAACAAAGAGAAAGACTAGGCAAATATTAAGAATGACATTAGCACAAATGTATTTTACAAATTCTGATATTAAGGGTGCAGTTTATGAAGCAGTACAAATAGCAAAAGAAATTAATGTTGAACAAGGGAAATTTGTAAATGCAGTTTTAAAAGACATAATAAAAAACAAAGAAAAAGTGGATAAAAAAATAGAAGCAGAAAAACTATATTACATAAAATATTCTTACCCTAGATGGCTATATGAAAAAATTTGTATAGATTGGGGAAATGATGCTTTAGAAATTATGAAATCTTTAAAAGAAAGATCATATTTGTCGCTTAGAATAAATACTAAAAAAATTACTAATAAAGAATTTGAAGAAAAAATAAAAAAAGTTGATACTAAAGTATTATTTCAAGTTGAAAATGTATATTACTTATCTAATTATAAGGTTTTTGAAAGAAAAATATTCAAAGAGGATGAAGTATTTATACAAGATGCTTCTTCATACATAGTTGCTAAGAATATGAATATAAAAAAGGGTGCGAAAGTATTAGATGCATGTAGTGCTCCAGGTGGTAAGAGCATAGCCGTGCTTAATATGTATGAGCCAGAAGTAGTTTTTTCTTGTGATATATATGAACATAAATTAGATGCTTTAAATGAAATAAAAGAAAAATTAAATTTAAAAAATATGACAGTTTTAAATAGAGATGCAAGTAAAGAAGAAAGTTTTATGGAAAATATTTTTGATAATATTTTATTAGATATTCCATGTTCAGGACTAGGGGTTCTTAGACGAAAACCTGAAAAGGTGTATACACTGGATTCAAAAAATATAAAATCACTTAAAAAATTACAAAAAAAGATATTTGAAACTAATTTAACTTATTTAAAAAAAGGTGGAGAATTAATATATAGTAGTTGTACTATAACGAAAAATGAAAATACAAATAATGTAAAATATTTTTTAGAAAAACATAAAAACCTAGAAGTGAGTGAGGTGTATATACCAGATAATATTGAGTATGTTAAGGATGAATTTGGGGGAGTATATATAAGTCCTAAAAATAAATATGTAGATGGATTTTATATTATTAAATTTAAAAAGGGATAAAGATGCGATTAAAATTAGAGTATGAGATAGTAGAAATATTAAATAAACTAAGACAATTTGGTAAAATATATATAGTAGGTGGATTAGTTAGAGATAAAATAATAGGTATTGAGTCTAATGATATTGATATGATGTCAGATATAGAGACCGATACCTTACTTGAAGTTTTAAAAGAATATAATCCTATTGTATATAATAGGCGATATCAAATAATAAAATTTAAAACTCAAAATAATAGATACGAAATAGCAAGATTAAGAGAAGATACAGGTATAGTAGATATAAAAAATTTTAGAAGATTTAATTTTGTATCAGACATTACAAAAGACGTAAAAAGGAGAGATTTTACGATTAATGCTATTGCTTATGATGGAGAACATATTATAGATTTAATTGATGGTTTAAAAGACATTAAAGAGCAGAGAATAAAAATTATTGGTGATAGTGAGACAAGATTATCAGAAGATAAGATTAGAATATTAAGAGCATTTAGATTTATGGCAAAACTTAATTTTGATTTTGATGAAAATCTTGAAAATGCAATAAAATTAATGGCAAAAGAATCTGATTTGTTTTCTAATTTTTCAAAAGAAAGATTATTAGTAGAATTTAATAATATAATATTAAACAAATATGGTCATAAAGCCTTAAAAAAAATGTTTGAACTTAATGTTTTAAAATATTTCATACCTATTTATGATAATAGAAGATATAATCCTGAATTATTTTATAAAATATGTAAAAAATATGAATTTATGATATTAAAATATAAGGTTATAGATAAAGAAATGGCATATGCATTATTATTTTCTTTTTCTGCTAAAAAAAAGATTGATTTTTCAGAAAAAAATTATGAAGCAGATAGTGTACAGGTGTTTGAAAAATTTAGACAGATTTATAAAATGCGAAAAAAAGAAGAGTGCAATATTATTAATTTAATATATTATCATAATATTATTTATAAAAATCCATCGCTTATTATGATAAAAAGAATGCTTTTGGATTTAGTAAATAATAATATGGTTTGTAAACTTATAAACATGACTAAAATTATGTATGAGTGGGAATTTGATAATGAAAATATAAATAAAATACTGTATAATATACAAAGACTATATTTAGCAGATGAGCCAGTTTTCATATCTGATTTAGAAGTTTTAAATATTGATTTGTATAATCTTAATTTAGATAGTAAAAAATTTTTCCAAATGAAAAAACAAGCTTTTAAAGAAGTTTTAAATGGAAAATTATCTAATACAAAAGATCAAATTTTAAAAAGTATTATATCAAAAAATAAATTAAATATAGAGTTAAAAGAAGAAATTTGTGCAGGGGCTGTTGTATACAGAAAAATTGAAAATAAATATCAATTTTTAATAATTAAAGGAACTAATGGAGGTAGTTGGGGATTTCCAAAAGGACATGTTGAATACGATGAACTATTAAGTGAAACTGCAATAAGAGAAATAAAGGAGGAAACTAGCATAGATGTTAGTATAATTAATACTAAAAACTTTGTGTATGCAATAAAATATATAATAAGTCCTGACATTTACAAGGAAGTCAATATATTTTTAGCAAGAGCTAATAATTATGAAATAAAAATAGATGAATTAGAATTAGAAAAAGCATTATGGCTTGATTTTAACGAAGCTGTTTCGATATTAACTTATCAGCACCAAAGAAATATATTAAGAAAAGCTATGCTATATATATATGAAGATGAGAGATAAAATGTTTGTTGCCTTAGTGCATTACCCAGTATATAATAGAAATAATGAAATAGTAGCAACTTCAGTAACTAATTTTGATATACATGATATATCAAGAACTTGCAGAACATATGATATTGCTAATTATTACATAATAACACCTGTTCAATCTCAAATAGAACTAACTAATAGAATAATAGGATATTGGCAAGTAGGAGATGGTATAGGTTTTAATAAGGATAGAAATGAAGCTTTTGAAAATACACTAGTAATAGAAAGTATAGAAAAAGCCATAGAAGATATTATAAAAAAGACAGGTAAAAAACCTAGAATTGTAACAACTTCGGCTAGAATTTTTGATAATTCTATAAGTTACAAAAAAATGAGTGAAAAAATAAAGACAGAGAATGAGCCTATACTTTTATTATTTGGTACAGGTTTTGGTTTAACTGATGAGATAATGAATATGTCGTACCATATCTTAGAACCCATAAGAGCCAACACAAAATATAACCATTTATCAGTTAGGTCAGCAGTTAGCATAATTTTAGATAGATTATTAGGAGAGGATTAAAAATGGTAGGTATAGTAATAGTAAGTCATAGCTATAATTTGACTAAATATTTAATAGAATTTTTAGAAATTTTTAAAACAAGTGATTTTGAAATAGTAAATGGTAGTGATGAAAATCAAGCATTTGGAACTAGTGTAGAAAAGGTTGAAACTGCAATAAAAAAAGCAGACAAAGGTAGTGGAGTTTTGTTATTCGTTGATTTAGGAAGTTCTATTGATATAGCATTAAAAGCAATGGAAAATTTAAATGGTGTAGTAAATACACAAATAGCAGACAGTCCATTAATTGAAGGAAGTATATCAGCAGTAGCAGCAAATGATGAGGATATTTCTCTTTCAAAATTAAAAGTAATTGCAGAAGACAGTATTAATTTTAGAAAAATTAAATAAGGATTAATTAAAGTAAAATAGGAGGCAAAAATGAGAAAAAGAATATTAACAATATTATTGATGTTTTTAGGTTTAATGAGTTTTGCAAAAAAACCAATAGATTATATATCTGCTGGTAGAGTTCAAATGTTTAATGGTGAAAAATATGAACTAAGATTTAGTTATAATCCTATAAAAGATTATTTTAAACAAGAATATAATAGAAAAGAGGACCAATCTCCTAATTATGTTAAAATGATAATTATAGATATTTTAAAAGTATCTGAAAATGAAAAACTTTCTGATATTGTAGCGGTTAAATATAATAGTTGGAAAGAACAAGGACTATTAAAATATTTTAAGGTTTTAAGTGAAAGCGAAAATGAGATAATATATGAGTTTATATTAAATTCAAATGAAATTCATGAGTATAATATATACAGAGAAAAAATTACAAATGGTTATCTTGTTTTATATGCTTATTCACAAAGAGGCTATATACATAATGAAAAAGAATTTAATGAATATAAGGCTAAAATAATAAAAAATAAAGATGATTTGTTTAAAAAAATTAAAGAAGTTAAATTGCCAGTTGTAAAGATTAAAAAATAAAGGAAAATAGGGGGCAAAAATGAGAAAAAGAATATTAACAATATTATTAATGTTTTTAGGCTTAATTAGTTTTGCAAAAGATAAAGAACCAATAGATTATGTGTCTGCTGGTAGAGTTCAAATGTTTAATGGTGAAAAATATGAACTTAAATCTAGTTCAAATCCAGTAAAAAATTATTATAGACAAGAATATATAAAAAAAGATGAAAAATTACCTGAATTTGAAAAAATTATAATGATTGAAAGTTTTAAAGCCAAAAAAAATGAAACTATTCAAAATGCTGCTAATGCAATTACTACTTCTTGGAAGAAATCAGAAGGTTTGATATATTTTAATATTATAGAGGATAGTAAAAATAAAGCTATTTTTGAGAGTATATTAATTTTTAGAGATAAAGTATGGGAATATAGTATATATAGATTGGAAATGCAAAAAGAAAACATGGTTTTATATGCTTATAGATATAGAGGTAATTTGAAAAATGAAAAATTATTTGAACAATTTAAGTTTGAAGTATCAAAAAATAAAGAGGATTTTATACAAAAAGTTAAAGAAGTTAAATTGCCAGTTGTAAAGATTAAAAAATAAAGGAAAATAGAAAATAATGAGAAGTATTGTAAATGAACTAAGAGAAGAAAAATTGAGCATATTAAAGTTATTTATTTTATCATATAAGGCTATATTTACTAATATTATTATGTTAGTAATAACTGCTTTAATGTTAGTAGTAATGTATTTTATTCCAATTGAATTCATTTTATTATTAGACCCAATTTCATATTTGATGGTAGTAATAGTATTAGAGTATACATTTTTTAAAAAAACTAATTACAATATTAAAAGAGTAGCCTTATTTCTTGTTATAATACTTTTATTTGAATATATACTTTTTCAATATTTGATTTTAATTGTACCATTATTACTATTGCTTAGAAATTTAGATTTCAGTTCTAGTTTATTATTATCTTTTAAATTAATTAGAGATAATATAGCTAAGATATTTTTAACTAATTTTATGCAACTTATATTTTTAGGTATAATTATTGGATTTCCACTAGCATTTTATACAACAGAATTAAACTTAATTCCAGTAGGAGCAAATCAAGAACAAGTATATGAAATACTTATAAAATTTACTACACCTTATTTACCTTTTTTTAAAATAATAAGCAGTATAATTTTTGGAGTACAAAATTACTTGATATACAAACACGTAGAATATAAAGATATAATAAGGGGTTAGCATGAACGAAATGATAAATATAGGCATTATAAAAGGAACTCATCATTTACAAGGGGCCTTAAAAGTAAATACGGGATTTTTACATTTTGATAAAATAAAAGGTGAAAAGGTTTTAATAGAAGCATTTAAAGGTATGCAAATATTAACTATAAAAGATTTTAAAAAAATGACTGATAAAAAATATATAATAACTTTTGAAGAAGTATCTAATGTTACTGATGCAAAAGAATTAATAGGTGCTAGTATAAAAATAAGAAAAGATTTATTACCTAAAATAGACAAAGATGAATATTATACAGATGATTTAATAAGTTTTAGAGTATATAGTGATAATGAATATATAGGAGACGTTATAGATATTATGGAAACGTCTGCACATGATATATTAGTGGTTCAAAATAACGAAAAGGAAGTTTTAGTTCCTTTTGTACAAGATGTATTTATAGTTAATATTGATTTTGAAAATCAAAAAATAGATATTAATTTATTGGAAGGAATGTTATGAAAATAAGGGTGCTTACACTATTTCCAGAATTGTTTGATTTATATTTATCTCAAACTATATTAGAGAGAGCAAAAAATAATATAATAGATTTTGACATAGTAAACATTAGAAAATATGCCGAGGATAGACATGATGGAATAGATGATACTGCCTTTGGTGGTGGAGCAGGAATGGTATTAAAACCTGAGCCATTTTTTAAATATTTTTTTGAATTAAAAGATAAGAATATTAAACCTTATGTAGTTTTTGTAAGTCCACAAGGTAAAAAATTAGATCAAAAAAAGGTTATGGAATTAGGAAATAAAGATGATTTATTAATAATATCAGGTAGATATGAAGGATTAGATCAAAGAGTAATAGATAGGTATGTAGATGAAGAAATTTGTGTTGGAGACTATGTATTAACAAGTGGAGATTTACCTAGTCTTAGTATAATAGATGCAATTTCTAGACAAAAAGATGGAGTTATAAAAAAGCAATCTTATGAAACAGATTCATTTTATAATGGGCTTTTAGGCTATCCACAATATACTAAACCTAGTAATTTGGGTAGGCATAAAGTTCCTAGTGTTTTATTAGAAGGAAATCATAAAAAGATAGAAGAGTTTAGATTTAAAGAGAGTGTAAAGAAAACTATACTTAATAGACCTGATTTGCTAGAAGAAAAAATGAAAGATAAAGAATTTGTTAAAAAATTAAAGGAGATATTATGAGATTTTTTTTACCAGTTATATTATTTACTGCCATATCTTTTTCAAAGGATACAGATTATAATTTAGAGTTATATAATCCTTTGAAAAATAATAAAAATGTACAAATATTAAATATTAAAAATTATGTTCCACCTGTTATTACAGCCATAGAAAACAATGATATAGATGCATTAAAAAAAGAAAAAATAGATTCAAATATTAATAGTCCTGTATTAAATAAAAACTTACTAGGAACAGCTATATACAATAATTCAAAAGATGCTTCTAAGTATATAATGCAAAAAGATAATGAGCAAATAAATGAGATATCTAGCGATAATACTTTACCTATTCAAAATGCGGTACTTAAAGAAAATGAAGAAATACTAACGCTTTTATTAAATAATGGAGCTATTATTAGAAAAAAAGATGCAAATGGAAATGATGCTTATGATTTAGCTACTAAATTTGGAAAAGGTAGAATGGTTAAGATACTAAGAGATAAAGAATTAAAGAAATATAGAAAAAATAAAGAGAAAAAAATAAAAGAAAAGAATAAAGAAAAAAGCAAATAAATTAAATTTATAATAAAAAAGTTTGAAAATAAAAGAAAATATTATATAATATAGATATAGATAGACATGTATATATTAAGTGTAAGTAAGTAATTTTAGGAGGACAAAAATGATTAGATTAACAGGTATTCCAGCGTCAGAAGGTATTTCGATAGGAAAAATTTTAGTATATCAAACTGAAAAAATTGATATGGAAGCTATAAAAATTTCAAAGATTCCATCAGAATCAGAAATGTTAAAATTAGAAGAAGGTATGAAAAAAACCAAAATACAAATATTAAATATTAGAGAAAAAGTAAGTCAAGAAATGGGAGAAGATAAGGCTGGAATTTTTGATGCTCATTTAGAATTATTAGAAGATGATGATTTGTTAGATGAAGTAAAAGAAAGAATAAAAACTCAAAATATGACAGCAGCTTATGCACTTAATGAAGGTATAGAAGAATATTGTGCACTATTATCTCAATTAGATGATCCATATTTAAGAGAAAGAGCAACTGATCTACAAGATATAGGATCAAGATGGGTAAAAAATATATTAGGAATGAAAATAAGTTCTTTATCTAATTTAGAACCTAATACTATTGTTGTTACTTACGATTTAACACCATCAGATACAGCACAATTAGATCTTAAAAATTGTGCAGGATTTATAACTGAAATAGGCGGTAAAACTGCCCATTCTGCTATAATGGCTAGATCATTAGAATTACCAGCTATAGTTGGAGTTAAAAATATACTTAGCACAGTAAAAGAGGATGAAAAAGTAATAATAGATGGAGATACAGGAGAAATATATTTATCTCCAACTGAATTGATAGAAAAAGAATTTACTAAAAAAAGAGAAGAGTTTTTAAATAATAAAGAAGAATTGAAAAAAGTTAAATATTTACCAACTGTTACATTAGATGGTAGACAATTAAGTGTAATGGGAAATATAGGTAGTCCAGAAGACGTAGATGCAGTATTAGAAGCAGGTGGAGAAGGTATAGGTCTATATAGAACTGAATTTCTATTTATGAATTCAGATCATATGCCTACTGAAGAAGAACAATATAGAGCATATAGAATAGTAGCAGAAAAAATGCAAGGAAAACCAGTTACTATTAGAACCATGGATATAGGTGGAGATAAAGAATTACCTTATTTAGATTTAGCAAAAGAAATGAATCCATTCTTAGGTTATAGAGCTATAAGAATTTCATTAACTCATAAAGAAATGTTTAAAACTCAATTAAAGGCTATATTAAGAGCATCTGCTTATGGTCAAGTTAAGATAATGTACCCTATGGTTTGTTCAATAACTGAAATTAGAAAATCTAATCAAATATTAGAGGAATGTAAGAAAGAATTAGATGCAATAGGTAAGTTATATGATAGAAATATTAAAGTGGGAATAATGGTTGAAACACCATCTACTGCAATAATAGCATATAAATTTGCAAAAGAAGTTGATTTCTTCTCTATAGGAACTAATGATTTAACTCAATATTTCCTAGCAGTAGATAGAGGAAATGAAAAAGTTTCTTCATTATATAGTTCATATAATCCAGCAGTATTAGAAGCTATACAAAAAGTTATAGATGCAGGACATGACAGAGGTATAAATGTAAGTATGTGTGGAGAATTTGCTGGTGATAAAAAAGCAACTGAACTTTTATTAGGAATGGGATTAGATTCGTTCTCAATGAGTGCAAGTTCTATATTAGGAGTTAAGAAAAACATTAGAGATTCTAAATATATAGAAGCACAAAATTATAGAAATATAATATTAAGTAAAGATACGCCAGAAGACGTAATAAGTAGTTTAAAATAGGAGTATAATATGAAAGTTGTTATGACATTAGTTAAAGATTTTGAACTTTTGGAAGCAGTTGGCTCTATTGATATGCTAAGGAGAGCTGATATTGATTTAGATATTGTATCAGTATTTAATGAAGATATAGTTATGTCTTATCATAATGTGGGATTAACAGTAGATAAAAAAATGAAAGATATTGATTTAAATAGTTATGATATGTTAATATTACCAGGTGGAGCAGGCACAGTTAATTATTTCAATTCAAAAGAATTAATGCAGGTTGTTAAAGAGTATAATAAAGAAAATAAGTATTTAGCAGCCATATGTGCAGCACCATCAGTTTTAGCAAAAAATGGTGTTTTAAATGGGAAAAATGTTACGGCATTTCCAAGTGTAATTTCTGATTTAGAAAAGGCTAATGCTAATGTAATAAATAAAGGTGTGGTTGTAGATGGTAAAATTATTACAGGACAATCTGCGGCTTATAGTATAGATTTTGGATTAACATTAGTTGAAACTATATTAGGAAAAGAAAAAAGAATAGAAATAGAGAAATCAATAATTAGAAGCTCAAAGTAGAGCTTCTTTTTGAAAGAATTACGGAGGTTAAATGAAAAAGTTGGCAATAATAACAGGTGCAACTAGCGGTATAGGTTATGAAATAACTAAATTAATAGCCAAAGAAGACGTTGATATATTAATGATATCTAGAAATAAAGATAAAATGGAAACTGTTAAAAAAGAATTAGAATTATTTAATAAAAATAAAATAAGTATATTATCAATAGATTTATCTAAAAATTTAGAAACTGATTTTGAAAATATAGTAAATGAGATTGGAGATAGATCAATTAAATACTTTATAAACAATTCAGGTTTTGGAGATTATGGAGAATTTTCTAGTGCAGATATAGAAAAGCAAAGAAATATGATAAATTTAAATATATTGGCATTAACTAATTTAACTAAGATATTTTTTGATAATGTAAAATCAGATAGTGAATCATATTTATTAAATGTAGCATCAGTAGCATCTTTTATGTCAGGACCATTAATGTCAGTATATTATGCAACTAAGGCTTATGTATTGTCATTTACGAGAGCATTAATATATGAAAATAGAGAAAATAAGAATATTCATATATCTGTATTATGTCCAGGCCCAACTAAGACTAATTTTATTAAATCATCTAATTTAGAAAATTCAGGATTATTTAATAAATTAAAAATTATGTCAGCCTATGATGTTGCTAGAATAGGGTTTAGTGAACTAAAAAAAGGTAAAAAAGTAATAATACCTGGAATAAATAATAAAATAGGTGTAATACTTAATAAGTTTGCACCAAGTAATTTAGTAAGTTATATAGTATATAAAATAAATAAGAAAAAGTAAAAAAAAGTAAAATTACTTAAAAAATTATAAGTATTTAATTTTAATTATTAATATGTTTAATAATAATATAGGAGGTTCAATATGAAAAAAATAATAACAGTAATATCAATTTTAATTACAGCAACAACAACTATGTCAATGACTTCAATAAGAACATTAAAAGGGATAAAATCAGTAAGAGGAAATGTAACATATACAAATAATAGTATTACAAAAAATATTCCTATACATACAGTATTTTTAGGTTTAGAAGGTGAATATCTATTGCCAGTATATGAAAATTATAATAAAACTAAATTTTTATTAGGTGTAGGTGGAGATATTAAATTAGGTTTTTCTGGTTATAAAGAAGATAATTTGAAAAAATTTTTAATAGAAGGTTATTTAGGTCCATATGTAACAGGGCAATTTGGATACCAAGTAAATAGAGATTTTTTATTAAGAGGTGGACTTAAAGTTGGCGTTGGTTTAGATACTCATAGTGTTTGGTCAAAACCAGGTGCTTTAAATGCTAAATTTGCACCTACTGTTGGAGTGCCTATCACTTTAATAGGAGGATTAGATTATAATAAATTTAGTCTTAATCTTGAAATAGGTGGAAAATATCTTGCTAAAAAAGGTGAAATAGGAATATTAAATAAACATAAATTTGTATTTACAACAGGAATTTCATTAGGGTATATTTTTAAATAATAATCTAATATGTGAAAATATATAATATGTAGAAATATAAAGGAGATCAACTATGAAAAAAATGTTAATTATTGGAATAGCAATGTCAATTTTTAGTTTTTCAGAAGGGGCATCATATATTAGAACAGGTATAAATTATACTAGAAATAAAGTTAATATAAGTGATAAAAATGTACATACTGTTTTAGTATCAGGAGAACTAGAATATTTATTTCCTGTATATGAAAATTCAGGTTTTAAAGTATTGACAGGTGTAGGAATAAATGGGAAAATAGGTGGAGCTAATATATTTAGAAATATTAAGAAACAAAACTTATTAGAAATATATGCTGGACCCTATGTAACACCACAAATTTCATATGATATAAATGATTATTTAACTGCTAGAACAGGATTTAAATTAGGAGTGGGCTTAAATGTGCATGAAGTTTTTAATTATGATTTAAATAATGATACTATTATAACTCCATCAGCAACTTTAGGTATACCAATGACTTTTGTTTTGGGAGTAGATATTGGAAGATTTACAAGTAATTTTGAAATAGGTTCTAAATTAGTTATGGGAAATGGTAAATTATTGACAGAGAAAAACAATTTCTTACTTATAACTTCATTATCTATAGGTTATAAATTTTAATTAGATTACAAATTTTAATTAAGAGATCATTAAACTTAAAAACAAGTTTAATGGTCTTTTTTGTAGAAGAAAAAAGAAAAATATGCTAAAATATACAAAAAAACAATTGAAAAATATGAGAGTATAATGTAATATATTAGTTAAGAAAGTGAGTGAAAATGACAAATCAAGAAATTGAAAAAGAAGTATTAAGGCAATATGATATTCTAAAAAGAGGTTGCGAAGAAATAATAAATGAAGAAGAGTTTAAGAAAAAGTTAAGAAAAAGTATAGAAGAAAATAAACCATTAAAGGTTAAATTAGGTATAGACCCAACTGGAAGTGATTTACATATAGGGCATGCAGTTCCACTTAGAAAATTAAAACAATTTCAAGATTTAGGGCATGAGCCAATATTTCTAATAGGAACATTTACTGCAAGAATAGGAGACCCAACTGGTAAGTCTGAAACTAGAAAAATGCTTAGTATGGAAGAAATAGAACAAAATATTAAAACATACCTAGAACAAGTAAAATTAATATTAGATATTGATAAATTAACAGTTAGGTATAATCATGAGTGGTTAGAAACTTTAAGCTTAGCAGAAGTATTAAATCTTTTATCTAAATTCACTGTATCACAAATGGTAAGTCGTGAGGATTTTTCAAAAAGATTAGCAGCTAATAAACCAGTATCATTAATAGAATTTATGTACCCTATATTGCAAGGTTATGATTCGGTAGCCTTAGATGCTGATATAGAATTAGGTGCAACTGAACAAAAATTTAATCTTTTAAGAGGGAGAGATTTATTAAAAGATTTTGGTAAAGAACAACAAATATGTATGCTTATGCCTATATTAGTTGGGTTAGATGGAACTGAAAAAATGAGTAAATCATTAGGTAATTATATAGGGGTAAAAGATAGTCCTAATGATATGTTTGGTAAGATAATGTCAATATCAGATGATTTAATGTATACATATTATGAACAAATTACACAAATTTCTATTGATGAAATAAAAGAAATTAAAGAAAAAATGCATCCTATGGAAGCAAAAAAGAAACTGGCTATGGAATTAGTTAATACATACTATGGAAAAGATGCAAGTATTGAAGCAAGAGCATATTTTGAAAATATTTTTTCAAAGAAAAATTTAGATATAGAATTGCCAGAATTTGAAGTTGATTTTAATGAAATCAATGTTATTGATCTTTTAGTAAAAGAACTTAATATATTTAATTCTACAAGTGAGGCTAGAAGATTAATCTCACAAGGTGGATTTAAAGTTAATGATGAGAGTATAAAAGACGTTAAACATGTTTTAAAAATAGAAGATAACATGATAATAAAAGCAGGAAAGAAAAATATTTTTAGATTAAATAAGAAAGGATAAATTATATGGAAAAAATATATGACGTAATAGTAGTTGGTGGAGGGCCTTCAGCAATAGCAAGTGCTATATATACAGTTAGAAAAGGTCTTAAGGTTGCAGTAATTGCTGATAGTATAGGTGGACAAGTAATAACTACTAATGAGATAGAAAATATTATAGGTATACCTAAAACAACAGGTTATGAGTTTACAACTAATCTTGAAAAACATTTAACAGAATATGAAGTAGACGTTTTCAAAGGACATTTAGTTAATCAAATTAAATTAGAAAATGAATATAAGTTAGTTATTACAGATAATGAAACATACAAGACAAAATCAGTAATATTAGCAACTGGTGCTAAACATAGAAAATTAAATGTAAAAGGGGAAGATGATTTTGCTTCAAAAGGAGTACATTATTGTGCAACTTGTGATGGACCATTTTATAGAAATTTAGACGTTGTAGTAGTTGGTGGTGGAAATTCTGGTGTAGAAGCAGCACTTGATTTATCTAATATAGCTAAAAGTGTTACTTTAATTGAGTATTTAGATACTTTAAAAGCAGATAGTTTACTACAAGATAAATTAAAAGAAAATGAAAAAATAAATGTTATACTAGGTGCAAAATTAGAGGAAATCAAAGGAACACAATTTGTTACAAATCTAGACTATATTGACAGAAAAACAAATGAATTAAAGAATATAAAAACAGATGGAATTTTTGTAGAAATAGGATTGTTACCTAGCACAGATAATTTTAAAGATTTAGTTGAATTAAATAATAGAAATGAAATAAAAATAGATGCATTAAATAAAACAAATGTAGATGGAATATTTGCAGCAGGGGATTGTACAGACGTAGCATATAAGCAAATAATAATAGCATTAGGAGATGGAGCAAAGGCGGCTCTTAGTGCATTTGATTATCTTTTAAAGTTAGAAAAATAAATAGGAGGAACAATAAATATGGGAAGACACGGAACCATTGCTGGTCGTAAAGAATCGCAAGATAAAAAAAGAGCAGCAGCATTTACCAAATATGTAAGATTAATAACAGTAGCAGCAAGAGAAGGAGCAGACCCTGAGTATAATGTTTCTTTAAAACATGCAATAGAAAAAGCAAAAAGTATAAATATGCCTAATGATAATATACAAAGAGCAATCAAAAAAGGATCAGGAGATGGAAGTGCTGATGCTTTTGAAACTTTAAATTATGAAGGTTATGGTCCTGGGGGAGTTGCTATTATAGTTGAAACTTTAACTGATAATAGAAATAGAACAGCTTCAAATGTTAAAAGTCTTTTTGATAGATCAGGTGGTAATTTAGGAGTTACGGGTTGTGTTTCATATATGTTTGAGAGAAAAGGTGTAATTGAAATTGAAAAAAAAGATGGAATGTTAGAAGATGAAATAATGGAAACGGCATTAGAAGCAGGTATGGATGATATGATAACATATGATGATAGTTTCTATATAACAACTCCACTTGAAAATTATGATACAGTTAAAGACGCACTAACTAATGCAGGTTATGAACTATTAGAAGCAGATTTAGAATATGTTCCTTCTATAGAAGTAGAAACTTTATCAGATGGAGATAAAGATAAATTGCAAAAATTAGTTGATAAATTAGAAGAAGACGATGATGTGCAAAAAGTGCATCATAATTTTACTGGTTTTTAATGACAAGAGGTGCTAATAATGGAAAGTGAATTTTTAGATGATGATTTATTTTTACTTGATTTGGAAATATCTAACAAACAAGAATTGTTTGAGTTAGTTGCAAAACATGCAAAAAAATTAAATTTAATAGAAGATGAAGAAGGTTTAATACAAGATCTTTTTGAAAAAGAAAAATATACGGCTACATATCTAGGAAATGAGTGCAGTATACCACATGTAAGAAGTTCAAAAATAAATAAAAATACTATACTGTTTTTTAGATTAAGTAATGGAATTGAATGGTCAGATAAAGATACGGCAAAATATATATTTGTTATACTTGCTAAAAAAGAAGATAGAAATTTACATATAGACCAATTAAAAAGTGTTTCTAAGAAAATTTTAGATAAGAAAAAATTTGAAATTTTTAAAAATTCACAAGATAAAAAAGAAATTTTAAGTATATTAAAAAGCTAGAATAATAAAATATTCTAGCTTTACTTTTTTGAAACAGAGTTTATCAAGCTAGACTACTCTGCTTCTGAGAATAATATTCTAGACAATCTGTCACTCAAATTATCTTTATTACTCATTAATATTTTTCTAACTTGGTCAGAATTTTTACCTTTTAAAGTTTTCATAGCTTTTGTACAAACTCTTATTTTAACTTCTTTACCGTTAATCTCTAATTTCATAACTTGTAAATTAGGTCTCCAAATTCTTTTAGTAGCTCTGTGAGAGTGGCTTACTAAATTACCGTGTCCTGTTTTTTTCCCAAAAACTTCACATACTTGCATCTTTTGCACCTCCATAATTCAATACTTAGATTTTTATTATATCATATTGAAATATATTATTCAAGGGCGTTTTTGCTTTTATTTAAAGATAAATTTTGTTTTAATTCATATAGGTATTTATATACAAAAAATAAAAAAATTTCAAAAAAAAAAAATATGTGTTATAATAAACTATAAACATATAAAATATAGGAAGAAGGATATAAAATGAAAAAAATATTTGTAGTAATATTAATTGCCTTGGGATTAGGTTCATATTTATTTATAAAACAATATAAAAATAAAGAAGTAAAATCTACAACTGATATTACAAAAACAGAAGAGGTTGAAAATAATACAGAGAATAACACAGAAAATAAAATAGAAAATGAAAAAGATACTGAAATTAAAACATTAATATCTAATACTAATGTTGAAAAAAATATAAATAGTAAAGATTTTGAAAATAAGGTAAACATAATAAAGAAAAATTTAGGAATAACGGCTAATGAAAAAACAGTTAAAATAATGTTAGAAATAGATGAAATGCTTAACTTAACTGATGCTGAGTCAAATGAATTCTTTGATAAATTAAGTTTAAGATTATCTAAAATAGTTAAATCAGGTTATGCAAATGTTGAAAAGTTAAACGAGATAGTAGATTTAACAAAGGTAATATTGGTTAAAGAAAAAGAGTATAAAGTTAAAGATGAAAAATTAACATTAGATGATCTTGAAAGAGCTAAAAATTCTGCATTTAATATATTAGGTCTAAATCAAGATGCATTAGATAAAAAAGAAATAATAAAGAAAAATTTAGATATAAAAATTGATAAAAATACTGTTGAAATTATGGTAGAAATAGATAAAATAGCTAATTTAACTGATTATGAATCAAAGGCATTATTTAATAAAGTAGGAGCTGAAACTGCTAAACTAGTTAAAGATGGTAAAGCAAAACCTACTGATTTGAAAAAGATATTAGAATTAATTAAACTTGTATTATCTAATCAAAAAAATGGAACAGGAGAAAATGGAAGATTAACAGCCAATGATGCTAATAAAGCATTAATGGACGTAATAAAGACATTTAAAAAATAAAATAAAATTATAGGTAGATTATTATCTGCCTTTTTAACTGAATATAGGGGTGCATATGAAAAAAATAATATTTACATTTTTAACAGTAATATTTTTTATATCTTGTGGCTATACTGTACCTAAAAAATATATGTCATTTCATTTTGACACTAAGGTAAGTGGAATTAAACTTTTAAGAGAAGATAAAAAAAATAGCGAAAGAGTAATTATAGGATTTAAAGATTTTCAGGGTGAAGAATTTGTTAATTTTGAACTAGGAGATTTTTCTAAATTTAGTGGTAAAATTGGTATAGTATATATAAAATCCAATGGAAGATTAAATGATAAATATAGCTCATATTATGGGACAGAATATGAAATGAAAGGAAGCATAGAAAATATAATTTTAGAAAATCCAAAAAAGAAAGTTAAAATATATATAGATATGAAAAATGGAACAGCATGGGTAGATAATGTAGAAAATAAATTTATAGTAGAAGAAATAAAATTGAAAAAAATAGAAAAAATTTAAATAATTTGATATATAATTTCAAAATTAAGTGCAGAGAAAACTGTGAAAAATATAAACAAAATATCAGTAGTAGAGATTTTCACCTTTACTACTTTTTTAATGAAATTTTGACAAATAGTATGTTAATGTGTAAGATTAGATGAGAGTAAATGTAATATAATAGTGATAGTTTATAATCTATGTACTTTTATCAATTAAATATGATATAATGTAGCTATAAATGCAAATATAAATTAAAGAAGGAGTGATTAAAATTAATAAAATAAAGTATATCATAGATCATAAAATGTTAGAAAAACTATGTAATAGAAATTTAGTAATTTTAGAATCTGTATTTAAAGAAAATATATTTATAAGCATAGCAAAACAAATTAGTGTTTTTGCTAATAATGAACAAAGATTAAGCATAATGATAGGTAGGTAATAAAATGAAAATAGGTATAGATAGAATAGGAATACATGTTCCAAAATATTATTTAGATATAGAGAATTTAGCAAGTGCTAGGGGAGTAGACCCTATGAAATTTACTAAAGGGTTATTACAAAAGAAAATGGCAGTAACACCTATTAGCCAAGATATAGTAACAATGGGTGCTATGGCTGCTAATAAAATATTAGATAAAAAATTAAAAAAAGAAATAGATCTTTTAATAGTAGGAACTGAAACAGGAGTAGATCAATCAAAGTCAGCAAGTATATTTATACACTCTCTTTTAGGATTAAATCCGTTTTGTAAAACTTTTGAAATTAAACAAGCATGTTATGGAGCAACTGCTGCATTACTTTATGCAAAAGACCATATAAAAACTCATAAAAATTCTAAAGTTTTAGTAATTGCTTCTGACATTGCTAAATACGGAATAAATACAGGTGGAGAATCAACGCAAGGTGCTGGTGCAGTCGCTATATTAGTAACTAATAATCCAAGTATTGCTGAAATAGAGGATGAAACAGTATGTTATACAGAAGATATTATGGACTTTTATAGACCTAATAAATCTGATTATGCATTAGTAGATGGGAAATTATCAAATGCCATGTATTTGAAAGCATTAGATATGGTATATAATAAATATATAGAACTAGGTTATAATACTGATTTTAAAGATATATGTTTTCACATCCCATACCCTAAATTAGGAATTAAGGGATTAAGACAAATAAGACCTGATTTAGAGTATAAAAATGATGATGCTATAAAATTAAATTCTGAAATAGGAAATATTTATACAGGTTCTCTATTTTTAAGTTTTTATTCTTTAATTTCTAACTCAAATGAATTAAAAACTGGGGATAGAATAGGAATGTATAGTTATGGTTCAGGTGCTATTGCAGAGTTTTTTGCTGTCAAATTATGTGATAATTTTAAACAGGAAAAACTTGATTTAAGTAATAGAATAGAATTAAATATAAATGAATATGAAAATATGTTCTTTAAAGAATTAGAAGAAGATATAGAATTTGAAAATTATGCTAATGAAAAGATATATTTAAAAGGTGTATTTGACACTAAAAGGAAGTATGCGATAAATGAATAATGATTTTAAAGCTTATTATAAAAAAACAAGATTAGAAAGATTAGAAGTATTGAAAAATAATAACTATATTTCCAAAGAGTCATATAATTATTTATTATCTGAAAAAACTCTAACTAATGATGTTGCTGATAAATTTATAGAAAATCAAATAGGAATATATTCTTTACCTTTGGGTATTGCAACTAATTTTTTGATAAATAACAAAGAATATGTAATACCTATGTGTATAGAGGAACCATCAGTTATAGCAGCGGCTAGTAATGCAGCCAAAACTATAAGTGAAAATGGTGGAATAACAGCAAGTATAGATAAAAAGTATACTATAGGTCAAATAGCAGTATATAATGTAATGGATTTTGATTTGGCTATACAAAAAATTAATGAAAATCATGATATGTTAATAGATACTGCAAATAAAGCACATGTTGGCATAAACCTTGTAGGTGGTGGAGCAAGAAAAATATATGCAGAAAAAAAAGAGGAATTTTTAGTAATATATTTAGTGGTAGATACAGTAGATGCTATGGGTGCTAATATTTTGAATACAATGTTAGAAGCAGTTTCGGTAATAGTTGAAAACCTAATAGAAGGTTCTATACTTATGAGTATAATTTCTAATTATTCAACTAAATCTATAGTTAAAGCAAGTTGTAAAATTGAAATAGAAGAATCTATAGGTAAAAAAATTGAATTGGCATATAAGTTTGCAAAAGCAGATATATATAGAGCAGTTACTAATAATAAAGGTATATTAAATGGAATAGATGCATTAACTATTGTAACAGGTAATGATTTTAGAGCAATGGAATCTAGCATACACTCATATGCAAGTAGAAACGGCAAATATGAACCCTTAACTACATGGGAATATAAAAAAGGTTACTTATATGGTAACATAGAGATACCATCGCCTGTTGCCACTGTTGGGGGCTCTATAGGATTAAATTATGTTACTAAAATAGCCTTAGAGATATTAAAAAATCCAAATGCCAAAGAATTATCTATGATAATGGCTTCGCTAGGATTAGCACAAAATTTTGCAGCATTAAAAGCATTAGTTACAACAGGTATACAAAAAGGACATATGAAATTACATGCAAGAACAATAGCAATATTTGCAGGTGCTAAGGAAGAAGAAATAGATATTTTGGTTAATGAAATGATAAAATTATCTAAAATAGATTTAATATATGCCAAAGAAATATTAGGAGAAATTAGAAAATGAGTACATGTTCTAAAATAATACTATTAGGAGAACATAGTGTAGTTTATGGGAAAAAAGCATTAGCAATTCCTGTAAAAAAATTATGCATAAATGTAGAATTAGTTGATGAAAAAATTAAAGAAGATAGTCATGTTAGATATATAAAAGAAATTATTGAAAAAAAACATAATGTAGATAAAAAATATGTGAAAATAAATTCTAGCATACCTATAAGCAGTGGTATGGGGTCATCAGCAGCACTTGCTATAGAAATGGCAAAGAAATATAATGCTGATATAAGATATGTTGTTGACAAGGCTGAAATAAAAATGCACCAAAATCCTAGTGGTATAGATGCTAATGTAATATTAAATGAAAAAAGTATAATATTTCAAAAAAATAGAGAAAACATTGAAGTAGATAAATTAGGAGCATATTTAGTAATTTCCCATAGTGATGAGTATGGAGATACTAAAACTGCTGTTAACATGGTAAAAAAATTAAATAGAGATGATATAATAGAACAATTAGGTGAGATTACAAAAGATGGTATAAGGGCATACTATAAAAAAGACTTATATTCTTTGGGTCTAGCCTTTACTAAATCTCAAAAATGTTTAGAACAATTAAATTTAAGTACAAAAAGAATAGAAAAAATAATAGATAAAGCAAAATATGATAGTTTAGGTTCTAAAATAAGTGGTTCAGGCTTAGGTGGAGTGGTAATATCACTTTGCAAAAATAAGGCAAAAGCCAAAAAAGTAAAAAAGAAATTAAATAAAAGTGGAATAGATAAGGTTTGGGTAGTTAAAATATAAAGGTAATTTAATAACAATGAAAGGTATAAATTATGAACATAGCATATATGAATATTGCAATAATTAAATATTGGTGTAAAAATATGTTTAATCCATATTTAGTGCCCTTAGTTCCAAGTATTTCTTTGTTATCGACTACTATGTATACTAAAACTAAAATAAGTGCTAGTGTATCTGATACTTTTTATTTAAATGGAAAATTACAAGATGATATTGAAACTTCTAAAATTTTTTCTTTTGTAGATAAGGTAGTTAGTAATAGAACGAAACTTTGTATAGAAAGTTTTAATTCTATGCCAACAGCAGCAGGTTTAGCTTCTAGTGCTTCGGCATACAGTGCTTTAACTATGGAACTTAATAAATATTTTGATTTAGGTTTAACTGTTGACCAAATGTGTAAAATTGCTAGTATGGGGTCTGGTTCTGCTGCTAGAAGTTTTTTTTATATATCTGCTTTTGATGAAAATGGAGAAATATACCCTTTAAAAACAAATTTAGAATTTGGTATGAAAGCAATAATTATAAGTGATAAGAAAAAAAGTATTAGTAGTAGGGCTGCTATGGAAATTTCTAAAAATACTTCTAATATAATAGATATCTGGGTAGAAAAAAATAAAAAGTATTTTGTGGAAATGAAAAAGGCCTTACTTAATAATGATTTTGAATTAGTTGGGAAACTAATGCAAGAGAGCACTAAGTTGATGCATGAAGTAATGAAAACTTCAACACCTAGTATAAATTATTTAACAGATAAGAGTGTAGATTGTATAAAATATATAGAAAATTTACAATCCATTGGCTATAAAATATACTGGACAACAGATGCAGGGCCTAATGTGAAAGTTCTTTATTTAAAAAAAGATGAAGAAAAAATTTCTAAAATTTTAAATGAAAAATATAAAGGAGTAATCTTAAATGTTATATAAAGCCCCATCTAAAATATATTTGGCAGGAGAATATGCAGTTTTAAAACCTAATTCAGTAGCTGTTATTGCCTGTGTAGATAAATATACATATTTAGATTTAGAACCAAGTAATGTTGAAAAAGTAATAAGCAATATAGATGATAAACATAATTTATTGAAAAATGCTAGAAAAGTGGCTTTTGAATATATAGGAGAGTATAAGACATTTGCTTATACATATACAACTGATTTATATGATAAAAATATGAAATTAGGTTTAGGTTCATCTGCTAGTGTAGTTGTAGTAACTATAAAGGCTCTATTAGAACACTTTAATATTTCATACACTAAAAATACCTTATTTGAATTATCTGTTAAGGCCATGCTTTTATCGAATATGAAAGGTTCTATGGGAGATATAGCATGTATTTGTTATGAAACTTTAATAGAGTATAAAAGTATTTATAAAGATAGTTTTAAATACAGTATAAGACCTATAAACTTAGATAAAAATCTTGAAATAACATGCATTCATACAGGAGTAGAAGCGAGTACAAGTAAGCAGATATCTAAACTTGATATTGATAGTGATGAGTTTAATGAATTTTGCAAAATTTCTGATAAATATACAAATATGTATGTTAAAGCCCTAGAAACTGGGAATGACAAGTTATTATCTTTAAGTATAGAAAACTTAAGAAAAAATTTATTTGAGTTAGAAAAGTTTAGCAATATAACTATACATAGTGAAAAAATAAAGGAAATAATAAATAATAATGAAAATTGTAAAACTAGTGGTGCAGGTTTGGGTGATTTTGTGGTGTCAGTAAAATTAGGAGAAAAAAATGAAAAAGAATCAACATATGAAGTATGCTTTAGAATGTAAAACTAATAATTCACTAAATGATATTAGATTGAAATATTTTTCTATGCCAGAAATTAGCATGGATGAAATAGATATATCTACAAGTTTTTGTGGTATAGATTTTAAATACCCTATATATATTAATGCAATGACTGGTGGAAGTGAAAATGCAGATAATATAAATAAAAGATTAGAATATATATCAAAAAAACTAGAAATATTTATGTTTTCTGGTTCTTATACTCCAAATTTGAATAATAATAATAATAAATATTATTACCCTAAAAATATGGGTGTTAATTTAGGAGCAGACAAAAGTATAGATGATATGAAAAAAGCAATAAATGAGACTAATGCTAAAATAATTCAAATTCATTTAAACCCTATGCAAGAATTAATGATGGTAGATGGAGATAGAAATTTTAAAGCCTATACTAAAAATATATCTTTAGCAATAAAATCTTTAGACATACCAATAATTCTTAAAGAAACAGGTTATGGTATGAATGGTAAAACTATTGAAAAAGCAATAAATTTTGGCATTAAAACTATTGATATAAGTGGTAAGGGCGGAACTAATTTTTCGTATATAGAAGATAAAAGAGCAAATAAGAATAGAGAGTATATGTACGAAATTGGCTATACAACGAAAGAAAGTTTGCTTAGTAGTATAAAATATCAAGATAGAGTAGAAATACTCGCTAGCGGTGGCATAGAGAGCCCTATGGACATAGTTAAATGTCTTAGTATGGGGGCAAAAGCAGTGGGCATGTCAGGACATATACTAAAACTACTTAATAAGTATGATGATGATGATAAGATTATAGAAATTATAAAAGAATATATAAATGAAATAAAAATTCTTATGTGTATTACTAATTCTAAAAATTTAAAAGAATTAAAAGGTAAATGGGAGGAAGTAAAATGATAAAACCGTTGGGAGAAAGAATATTAGTATCAGTAATTGAAGAAGTTAATAAAACTAAAAGTGGAATAATATTAAAAGATTCTTCAACAAAATCAGATATACATATAGCAAAGGTAGTAGAAGTGTCTGATGAAATAAATAATATCAAAGTAAATGATAAGGTATATTTTTCTAAATTTAAAGGAGAAATTTTAAAAATAGATGAAAATGAATATATAATATTAGAACTTAAAGATATATTGGCAAAGGAGATATAAGGTGGGAAAAATTATTAAGTTTAATGAAGAAGCAAGAAAATGTTTAGAAAATGGAGTTAATATTTTAGTTGATGCAGTAAAAGTAACTATTGGTCCTAAAGGGAGAAATGTAGTTTTAGATAGGGGTTTTGGTGCACCAATAATAACTAATGATGGAGTAACTATTGCAAGAGAAATAGAATTAGATGATATAGTTGAAAATATGGGAGCACAAATATTAAAAGAAGTTGCAACTAAGGCTAATGATTTAGCAGGAGATGGAACAACAACTGCGACAGTTTTAGCAGGGGCTATGATAAAAGAAGGTATGAAATTAGTATCTTCTGGGCATAATCCTGTATTAATAAGAAAAGGTATAGAAAAAACTGGTAAAGAAGTAGTAAAAAGATTAAAAGAAATTTCATATACAGTAGATAATGATGAGCAAATAAGAGACGTTGCGACAGTATCAGCCAATGATGAATATATAGGAGAATTAATATTAAAAGCTATAGAAAAAGTTGGGAAAACTGGTGTAATAACAGTTGAAGAAGCAAGATCACTTGAAACTAGTCTTGAAATAGTAGAAGGAATGCAATTTGAAAATGGTTATTTATCACCATATATGGTAACTGATACAAATAGAATGACAGTAGATATGGAAAATCCATATATTTTATTAACTGATAAAAAAATAAATAGTATGAAAGAAATACTACCTTTATTAGAAAAAGTAGTAGAAACTTCAAGACCATTGGTAATAATAGCAGAAGATATAGAAGCAGAAGTTCTTGCAACATTAGTAGTTAATAAAATAAGGGGTTCACTTAATATAGCAGCAGTTAAAGCACCAGCATTTGGTTCTAGGAGAAAAGATATGCTAGAAGATATCGCTATACTTACAGGTGCTAATGTAATTTCAGAAGATAAAGCCATGAAATTTGAAGAAGCAGATTTAGATGATTTAGGAAGTTCTAAATCTATAAAAATAACTAAGGAAAAAACTACTATAGTTGATGGTAAAGGTTATACAAACGAAATTAAAGATAGACAAGAATATATAAAAAGTCAAATTGAAAACACTAGCTCAGAATACGAAAAAGAAAAATTAAACGAAAGATTAGCAAAATTATCTAATGGTATAGGTGTAATAAGAGTAGGAGCAGCCACTGAAACTGAAATGAAAGAAATGAAAATGCGTATAGAAGATGCATTAAGTGCAACTAAGGCAGCAATAGAAGAAGGAATAATAATAGGTGGTGGAGCAGCACTTGCTAAAATATCTAATTCATTAAATGATTTTAATTTAGAAGGTGAAGAGCAACTAGGTGTAGAAATAGTAAAAAAAGCACTTTATGAGCCATTAAAGCAAATAGTAATAAATGCAGGACTTGAAGCAGGAGTAATAATTGATAGAGTAATAAATTCAGGTAAAAACGAAGGTTATGATGCAGCAAAAGAAAAATATGTTGATATGATGAAAGAGGGTATATTAGACCCAGCAAAAGTTACAAGAGTTGCTATACAAAATGCTATATCTGCTTCAGCACTTTTAATTACTACAGAAGTAGCCATAGCAAAAGAAAATGAAGAAGAAATGCCAGTAGGTAGATAATATATAAAATGAAAAAACACACTCTAATTTAGAGTGTGATTTTTATTTGTTATTTTACAGCTATAACATCAATTTCAACTTTAACGTCTTTAGGTAGTCTTGCTACTTCAACACATGCTCTTGCAGGTTTAACTTCACCTAAATATTTTTCATAAACTGAATTGATTTTTCCAAAATCATTCATATCTTTGATAAATACAGTTGCCTTAACAACATTTTTAAATTCATAACCAGCTTCTTTTAATATAGCTCCAATATTTTCTAAACTTTGCTTAGTTTGTAGTTCTACATCCTCAGAAACTAAAGTCATAGTAGCAGGAACAAAAGGTATTTGTCCTGAAACATATAAAACTCCATTTACTTCAATTGCTTGTGAATATGGACCTATTGCAGCTGGTGCATTAACAGTGTTAATAATTTTTTTCATAATAGCCTCCTTTTAATATATACATATATCTACATTTTAATTATACCATTAAAATCAAAAAATAAAAGAAATTTTTATTTGTTATTTTTATCCCAAATTAAAAGAGAAAGAGAGTTTTTCTTTTATTTATTAGTCTAATCGCTAATATTTTACTATACAAAAAATGGTATTTGTGATATAATGTGTTTATAAATTTAAAATGAAGAAAGGTGGTCGTATTTACAATGAATAATGTAAAATACCAAACAATAATTGAAGATGTTTATGCAAGAGAAATTCTTGATTCAAGAGGAAACCCAACTGTTGAAGTTGAAGTATATTTAGAAGGTGGAGCAATGGGAAGAGCTTCTGTACCTTCAGGAGCTTCTACTGGAATACATGAAGCTGTTGAATTAAGAGATGGAGATAAGGCAAGATATTTAGGAAAAGGTGTTTTAACTGCGGTTGAAAATGTAAATAATGAAATCGCTGAACACATAATAGGAATGGATGCTTTAGACCAAGTAGAAATAGATAGAGTTATGATAGAACTAGATGGTACTGAAAATAAAGGTAGATTAGGTGCTAACGCAATATTAGGTGTATCATTAGCAGTTGCTAAGGCAGCTGCAAATCAATTAGGATTACCTTTATATAGATATTTAGGTGGGGTAAATGCAAAAGAATTACCTGTTCCAATGATGAATATATTAAATGGTGGATCACATGCTGATTCAGCAGTTGACGTTCAAGAATTCATGATACAACCAATAGGAGCAAAAACTTATAGAGAAGCTTTAAGAATGGGTGCTGAAATATTCCATCACTTAGGTAAATTATTAAAAGCAAATGGAGATTCAACTAATGTTGGTAACGAAGGTGGATATGCTCCAAGTAAAATTAATGGTACAGAAGGTGCATTAGAAATAATATCAGAAGCAGTTAAAAAAGCTGGTTATGAATTAGGAAAAGATATTACATTTGCATTAGATGCAGCAGCATCAGAATTTTATGATGAAGCTAAGAATAAATATGTATTCAAAAGAGAAGGTGGAGTTGAAAGAACTTCAGAAGAAATGGTTGATTGGTATGCAGGTTTAGTTGCTAAATTCCCAATAGTTTCAATAGAAGATGGATTAGCAGAAGATGACTGGGATGGATTTAAACTAATGACTGAAAAATTAGGAGATAAAATACAAATAGTTGGAGATGACTTATTTGTTACTAATACTAAGAGATTAGAAGAAGGAATTAAAAAAGGAATTGCAAATTCAATCTTAATTAAATTAAACCAAATAGGAACATTAACAGAAACATTAGATGCTATAGAAATGGCTAAAAAGGCAGGATACACTGCAGTTATTTCTCATAGATCAGGAGAAACTGAAGATGATACTATAGCAGACGTTGCAGTTGCTACTAATGCAGGTCAAATTAAGACTGGTTCTGCTTCAAGAACTGATAGAATAGCTAAATATAATCAACTATTAAGAATAGAAGATGATTTAGCTGGTCAAGCAATCTATAAAGGATTAGATTCATTATACAATATTAAATAATAATAACAATAAAAAATAAAAATGCCCTGAATTTTCAGGGTATTTTTAAAACTTTAATTTGAAAGGAAGAAATGGAAAAGAATAAAATACAATATTTAAGATATTACGATATAATATTTATTACGATAATTATGTTTGGAATTGCAATTTACAGTTCAATTTTAGATTATAAAGACATAATATATGGAGTATCAAATATAAATGAAAATTTATATTTTTCATCTACAGAAGATTGGTTTAGTATAATTATAGAAATTTTTGAATTATTCATAGTTTTTGTATATTTATATTTTAGAAAATTTGATTTTTCAAAGTGGAAATTTAAAATGGGATTAAAGACTATTTTAAAAGGAATTTTAATTTATATAGTCGCATCACTTATTATAGATATTTCTTCATTTGTTTTTAGTTTTAACCAATTTCCATTAGTTTATACAGGGCAGTTTATTGCTGTCAGTGAATTTATCAAAGAATTTAGTATATCATTAATACCATTTTCAATTTTAAATGGTTTTTTTGAAGAAATATTCTTTTTGGGAATTTGTTTAAGCGTAAAAGAAAAATATATTAAATATGCATTAATTTATTCTATGATAATTAGAGTATCTTTTCATACATATCAAGGTATGGCATCTGCTATGACTATTGGTATAGGAATAGGTCTATTATTTTATGTAGCATACACTAAATATTCAAATAAAAATTTAGCACCTGTCGTAATAGCACATATTATTTCAGATATTTTTGGAGCAGGAATTATAGGGTTTTTAGTATATTAAAAATAAATTTTTAGTTAGGTAGGCGAATAATGAAATTATTTTTTAAAATTATATTATTAATTGTTTTAATAATATTCTTAGTAGTTTTTTATGTGAATTTAATTCAAAAAAGATCTTTTAGAAGTTTTGTAGTTGAAAAATATTTGTGGTTAAATAATGAGAAAAGTTATTTTGAAGAAAAATCTGATGAATTATTTGAAAAGCAGATAGAAGAATCTATGAAAAAAAGTGATATGGCATATGAGAAACCAGTAAATTATATTGATTATGAAATAAATGAAAAGTATATTGAAGGTATGCAAACTTTTATTTGGAATGATAAAAAAGATATAAATCAAAAAAATATAATATATATACATGGTGGTTCTTATATAAATCAACCTAATTCGTATCATTTTAAAGCATTGAATAATATAACTAAAAAAACAGATGCTAAAGTGTTTTTTCCAATATATCCAAAAGCACCAAAGCATACTTATATTGATTCATTATTAAAATTAGAGACTTTGTATAAAAGTATTTTAAACGAAAATGTAAAACCAGAAAATATAACTATAATGGGAGACTCTTCTGGTGGTGGACTAGCCTTATCATTTGCACTTTTTATAAGAGATAAAAATTTAATTCAACCTAAAAATATTATTCTTGTTTCTCCTTGGTTAGACCTTACTTTAACTAATGAAAAAATAAAAGAATATGAAAGTAAAGATCCTATATTATCTAGTTGGGCTTTGAAAAAAATAGGAATACTTTGGGCAGGTAGTAAAGAAGAAACTAAAAATAAATATGTAAGCCCTATATTTAATTCTTTTGAAAATTTAGGGAAAATCACAATAATTACAGGAACTAATGATATACTTTACCCAGATATTTTAAAATTAAAAAAAATATTAGAAGATTCTAAAATAGATTTTAATATTATAATCAAAGAAAAAATGGGGCATGTATATATTATTTACCCTATTCCAGAAGCAAAAGAAACACAAGATGAAGTAATCAAAATAATAAAAAAAATTTAATAGATTAGTCATAAAATATTATCAAAAAAATGTCTATACTATAGGAAATTATTAGGTTTTATAAAAAATAAAATAAAAAGTTATAAAAAAATTTGCATTTTAAAAAATTAAAGGTATACTATATTAACACATTTAAGGAAAGAGGTAGTAAAATGACTATTACAGACACTAAAATTAGATTAATTAAGAGTACAGAAGAAGAATTGAAATTAAGAGCTTATGTAGACATAACATTTGATAATTGCTTTGTTGTGCATGGATTGAAAATAATAGATGGTCAAAATGGATTATTTATAGCAATGCCATCAAAGAAAATATCAACAAATGAATTTAAAGATATAGTTCATCCTATACAAGCAGAATTTAGAAAAGAAATAACAGATATTATACTTGCTAAGTATGAAGAAGAAAAGAATAAAGAAGAATAAAGTCATATAAATATACGTGACTTTTTGTAAGACAATTAATAAATACACTATTACATTTATAATTTTAGAATTATAATTTAGATAGTGTATTTTTATATTAAAATCTATTGAATACTTAAATTAAACATGATATAATGAACTGATTTTTTTATGAAAGGAGGAATTTATATAATATTTATTATATAAATAGTTAAGAAAACTTATGAAAAAAATATTTTTTATATTATTATTTAGTTTAGTTAGTAATTTATTTGCATTAAATAATAATATAGGAGAAATTAATTTGAAAGCAGGAGTAATATTTAAAAGAGAACCTGATTTAAATGAACCATATAATTATTGGGGAACAGCGTATTCTTTTGTTCAAATTGGAGAATTAGAATACCTATATCCAGTATATAGATCTAAAAATAATGAGATTATAAAAATTGGAGGAGGACTTCAAACTTGGTTTCAACTATATGATGCCCCAAGAAAAAATACTCAAAAATCTGCAAAAATATCTATATCTCCAATTTTTACAGCAGTTATAGAAAAAGAAATAAAAGAAAATTTAAGTATTTATGGTGGAGTCAGTGTTGGAGCGGGGCCTCATTTATTAACAGTTTTTAAAGATAAAAAACAAAATAAAAAAGGTTCGATAACTGTAAGGCATGGTTTCCCATTATATGGTAAATTTGGTGTGAAATATAATAACTTTATTATAGAATCACAAGCAGGAGTGTATATTGCAAAATATATAAGAGAAGTTGATAATATAAATACATATAAATATATAGCAAATGTTGGAGTATTATTTGGGTACTCATTTTAAAAATGTGGAAAGGTAATTAAATGAAAAAAATATATATAACATTATTAACAGTAATATTATCAGGAATTGTATTCGGATTGCCAAATACTGATGGAGAAATTAATTTAAAGGCAGGGGTTAATCTTAGAATAGACCCAGATTTGCGTGAACCAATATTGTATGTAGGAACATCCATTCTTTTTTCTGAAAATTTAGAATTAGAATACTTACATCCTGTGTATAAAATAAATTCTAAAACTGATTTAAAAATAGGTGGTGGATTACAAAATTGGTTTATGCTTTATGAAGTTGATGGTAAAAAAGCTCAAACTTCACTTAAATTTTCAGTAGCACCTGTTGTTTCATCAATAATAGAACATAATATAAATGATAATACAAGTATTTATGGTGGTGCTAGCATAGGTATAGGGATAAGATCTTGGGTAGCGTTTCCAAATGAATTTCAAAGACCATTTAAATCGGGAATAACTTATGGAATACCTATATATGGTAAATTTGGAGTAAAATATAAGAAATTTTTAATAGAATTACAATCAGGAGTATATATAAGTAAATTTAGAGATAAAAATTTTCATAGATATGTTGGAAATATAGGAGTAGTAGTAGGTTATTCATTTTAATTAAAAAAATGTTGAAATAAGAAATATAAACTTATACAACATTTTTTATTTATATATTTAAGTAAAAAAAAAGAACTATAAGTTCAAATGGTTGGGCTGGCTGGATTCGAACCAACGCATGGTGGAGTCAAAGTCCACTGCCTTACCGCTTGGCTACAGCCCAATAAATGACAAAATAATTTGTCAAGTTTTAGAATAAACCAGGTATAGAAACTCCACCAGTTACAGATGACATTTCGTTTTCTGCAAGTTCTTCGGCTTTGCTAAATACTTCGTTTATTGCTGATAAGATTAATTGTTCTAATTCTTGTGTATCATTTTCTTTAACAGCTTCTTCTAGTACTTCTTTACCTATTTTTAATTCAATTAATTTTTTTTGTCCGTTTGCTTTAACTTTAATTTGTTCACCAGCAACAGAAGCTTCAACAAATTTATCTTTAAGACCTTCTTGTACTACCAACATAGCCTCTTGCATTTGTTTTGCTTTTTTTATTATATCGTTTTGACTACCAACACTTTTGTTAGTTTTTAATTTTCTTACCATTATTATCTCCTTTATAAAAAAATGGTGGCGAGAGAAGGATTCGAACCTTCGAAGGCTGAGCCGGCAGATTTACAGTCTGCTCCCTTTGGCCACTCGGGTATCTCGCCGAAAAAATGGTGCCGCTTGTCGGATTCGAACCAACCACCTACTGATTACAAGTCAGTTGCTCTACCAAATGAGCTAAAGCGGCGTTTTAATTAAAATGGCGGAAGTGACGAGACTCGAACTCGCGACATCTTGCGTGACAGGCAAGCACTCTAACCATCTGAGCTACACCTCCATATTTAATGGTGGTCACAACTGGGCTCGAACCAGTGACCCCCTGCTTGTAAGGCAGGTGCTCTCCCAACTGAGCTATGCGACCTTCTTCATTTTAATTAATTTTTAAATATTTATATGTTTGTATGGTAGGCCCTAGGAGAATTGAACTCCTGTTTCCGGGATGAAAACCCGATGTCCTGACCACTAGACGAAGGGCCCATACAATCGCTTACTAGCGACAAAAGTAATGATATCAAAAATATCCGCAAATGTCAATAAGAAATTTAAAAAAAAAATAAAAAAAATAAAAAATAATAGAAAAAAAAGCTTAAAAATGCTATAATATATAAGTGAAATTAGAAAAAAAGATTAGGAGATGAATATGGTAGAAAAAAATTATGGTTCTGATGATATTATGGTCTTGGAAGGTTTAGAAGCCGTAAGAAAAAGACCTGGTATGTATATAGGGACGACATCGTCAAGAGGACTACACCAATTAATATGGGAAGTAGTTGACAATAGTATAGATGAAGCGTTAGCTGGTCATTGTGATACAATAAAAATTAGGATGTTACCTGATAACTATATTGAAGTATCAGATAACGGTCGTGGTATACCTATTGCCATGCATAAAACTGGAAAACCAACATTAGAAGTTGTTATGACAGTATTACATGCAGGTGGGAAATTTAGTGATAAGAATTATACCTTTTCTGGTGGGCTACATGGAGTAGGAATTTCAGTAGTTAATGCCTTATCAGATGATTTAATAGCGACTGTTACAAGAGATGGACAAATAGTAGAGCAAAAATTTTCTAAGGGAAAAGTGGTTTCAGATTGTGTCCAAATAGGAACTGCTGATGAAAATGAGCATGGAACAGTAATTAAATTTAGGGCAGATAAAACAATATTTGGTAATATAGTATTTGAGCATGCAATTTTAGAAGATAGAATAAAAGAACTTGCTTATTTAAATACAGGACTTAGAATAATTTTAACTGATGAAAGAGATGAAGAAGAGGAAATAGAAGTTCAAGAATTTAAGTTTGATGGTGGAATTAAAGACTTTGTAGAAGATATGCTTCAAAAAGAAAAAATGGTTGCTCCCGTAGTTTACATGAAAGATAGAGTAGATATAGGAGATAAATACATAGAAGTTGAGGTTGCATTAACATATAAAAATAATCAATCAACTACTGAATATTCTTTTGTAAATAATATTAATACCTATGATGGTGGTACACATGTTCAAGGATTTAGAAGTGCATTAACTAGAACAATAAATGACGTTGCTAAACAAATAGGATTATTAAAAGATAAAAAGAATGAAAATTTCCAAGGTTCAGATGTAAGAGAAGGTTTAGTTTCAGTTATAAATATTAAATTTCCTGAACCTCAATTTGAATCACAAACTAAATCAAAATTAGGAAGTAGTGAAGCAAATTCTGCAGTTTATGGAGTGGTAAGTAATAAACTTAAAATATATTTAGAAGATCATCCAAAAGATGCTGCTGCCATAATAGAAAAAATGTTAATTTCTAAAAAGGCAAGAGAAGCAGCAAAACAAGCAAGAAGTGCTATACTTAGAAAAACAGGACTTGAGATTGGTTCACTTCCAGGAAAACTTGCAGATTGTTCTTCTAAAAATGCAGATGAATGTGAAATATATATAGTCGAAGGAGATTCAGCAGGTGGTTCTGCTAAACAAGGAAGAAATAGAAAATTCCAAGCTATATTACCACTAAGAGGTAAAATAATAAATGTTGAAAAAGCAGCATTACATAAAATATTAGAAAATACAGAAATTAAGGCTATGGTAACTGCTTTTGGAACTAATATAGGTGAAAACTTTGATATAGAAAAACTTAAATATGGCAAGATAATAATAATGACAGATGCCGATGTAGATGGAGCACATATTAGAACTTTAATGTTAACATTCTTCTTTAGATATTTAAGAGAATTAATAAATAATGGTAATATATATATTGCACAACCACCTTTATATAAAATACAAGTAGGTAAGAGTATAAAATATGCTTATTCAGATGATGAGTTGAAAAATATTACTACAACACTTGATAGTGAAAACAGAAGATATGGTATACAAAGATATAAAGGTTTAGGAGAAATGAATCCTGAACAATTATGGGAAACAACTATGGATCCTGATACTAGAACTTTATTAAGGGTTACTTTAGAAAATGCAAGTTATGCAGATAAAATGTTTACTATACTTATGGGAGATAAAGTAGAACCAAGAAGACAATTTATAGAAGAACATGCAAATTATGTAAGAAACTTAGATATTTAATAGGAGATGAAAATGTCAGATAAAATAAATGAAAATAACGAAGAAGAAATAAAAGATGTAATGTCTACGGATTCTAGAGAACAAGAAATACCAATATATATTGAAGATGAAATAAAGGCGTCATATCTTGATTATTCTATGAGTGTAATAGTAAGTAGAGCTTTACCTGATGTAAGAGATGGACTAAAGCCAGTGCATAGAAGAATACTATTTGCTATGAATGATTTAGGAATGACTAATGATAAGCCATTTAAAAAATCAGCGAGAATCGTTGGGGAAGTTTTAGGTAAGTATCACCCACATGGAGATACTGCTGTATATAACTCTATGGTAAGAATGGCACAGGAATTTAATAGTAGATATATGTTAATAGATGGTCATGGTAACTTTGGGTCAATAGATGGAGATAGTGCTGCTGCAATGAGATATACAGAAGCAAGAATGGCTAAAATTACTAATGAAATTTTAGAAGATATAAATAAAGATACCATAGATTTCAGAAAGAACTTTGATGAAAGTTTAGATGAACCAATAGTATTACCTGCAAAATTACCTAATCTATTATTAAATGGAGCAACAGGTATAGCAGTAGGTATGGCAACTAATATACCACCACATAATTTATCAGAACTTTGTAATGGAATAGTAGCATTAATAGACAATGATAATATTACTATAGATGAATTAATGGAACATATACCTGCACCAGATTTTCCAACGGGTGGAATAATAAACGGTAGACAAGGTATAATTGATGCTTATAGAACAGGTAGGGGTAAAATACAACTAGTTGGTAAATTAAGCATAGAAACTTCTAAAACTGGTAAAAACAGTATAATAATAACAGAGATACCTTTCCAAGTTAATAAATCTAAATTAATAGAAAAAATAGCAGATTTAGTAAGACAAAAGAAAATATCAGGAATTACTGAATTAAGAGATGAGTCTGATAGAGATGGTATAAGAATAGTTATAGAAGTTAAAAAAGGAGAAGAACCTGAATTAATACTTAATATGCTATATAAATATACTGATTTACAAACTACTTTTGGTGTAATAATGTTAGCCTTAGTAAAAAATATTCCAAGAGTTTTAAATTTAAAACAAATTCTAAAAAAATATTTAGAGCATAGATATGAAGTAATAGTTAGAAGAACTAACTTTGACTTAGAAAAAACTAAGAGAAGAGCTCATATATTAGAAGGATTTAGAATAGCACTAGACAGTATAGATGAAATTATAGTTTTAATTAAAAAGAGTCCAGATGGAAATGTTGCCAGAGATAATTTAATGGCAGAATATGGATTTAGTGAAATTCAAGCCAAAGCCATATTAGATATGAGATTACAAAGATTAACTGGTTTGGAAAGAGAAAAAATAGAGCAAGAGTATAATGATTTATTAGCTTTAATAGCAGAATTACAATCTATATTAGATTCAGATGAAAAGATATATGGAATAATTAAGCAAGAAGTAATAGATATTAAGACTAGTTATGGAGATAAGAGAAGAACTGAGATACAAGATAGAAGAAATGATATAGACATAGAAGACCTTATAAAAGAAGAAGAAGTTGTTGTAACAATAACTAATAAAGGTTATGTTAAAAGAGTTTCATCTGATACATATAGACTTCAAAAAAGAGGTGGCGTAGGAGTTAATTCTACTAATACCATAGAAGATGATGAAGTTAAAGATATATATACAGTTAAGACTCTAGATAGATTATTAATCTTTACTGATAAAGGTAAGGTATATAATATTAAAGTTTATGAAATACCAGAAGCAAGTAAACAAGCTCGTGGTAAACTTATAAGTAATATTATTAATCTTGATGATGGAGAAAATGTAAGTGCTATATTAAATACGGTAGGAGCAACTAAGACTTCAGAAATATTCTTTTTAACTAAAAATGGTATTGCAAAGAGAACTAAGATGGAAATGTTTGAAAGCATTAACAAAACTGGTAAGATAGCAATTACCCTTAAAGATAATGATGAATTAGTATTTGTTGATTTCTCTCGCGGCTTAGATGATGAAATATTTGTAGCAACTAAAAAAGGTATGGCTATAAGATTTAAAGAATCTGATGTAAGAACTATGGGAAGAAGTGCTAGCGGTGTTAAGGCTATAAATCTTAAAAAAGATGATATAGTAACATCAGCATGTGTAATAGATACAAGTAGTGAACTTAAAAATTGTGAAGTTTTAACTATTTCATCAGAAGGATTTGGTAAGAGAACGAATTTATCTGAATACCATGTTCAAAAAAGAGGTGGAAAAGGAGTTAAAAACTTTAAGATTAGTAAGAAAACTGGTGATGTAGTAAGTTCATTATTAATAGATAATACTGATGTTAATAGAGAAATATTATTAATAACAAAAGATGGAACATTAATAAGAACTAAAATAAAACAAATTTCAACATATAGTAGAGCAACTTCAGGAGTAATAGTAATTAAACCTAGAATTGGAGATTATGTAACATCCATAGCAATGACTTTGGAAGGTGATGAAAATGTCAATGAAGACTAAAAAAAGAGTACTATTTTCTATAAGTAAGAAAAGTGAAATAGATGCTGCTTTTAATTTCTCAAGAGCCATAAAAAAACATTTTGAAAATGTAGAAACATGTGTAGTTTATGTAAAAGATATAACTAAATATGAAATTTTTCAAAATAATATAAATGGTTATACTATGACTAATGCTGCAACTATGGTTATGGGAGAATATAAAGGAATAGAAGATAATTTTTATGAAGAAATAAAAGAGAAAGCTAAAAATTATTTTGATAAAGTATATAGTGTAACAGGCGAAGCCATGGAAGTTATAACAGAAGAAATGAAAGCATATGATTTATTAGTTATAGTTCGTGATGAAGGAAATATTACTTCATCACTTACTGATGTTATAAGATCACATTATAAACCTTTGGTTATAATACATGAAAATGGTAAAGAATTTAAATTCGATAAAATATTAATGTTAAATGATGGTGGTTATAAGGTTAATAAATCAGTATTTTCATATTTTAATATATTTGGAGAAAGAAATGTAGATGTATTAAGAGTAAATGTTGAAGATAGAGATAGACTTACTGAAAGATTTGGAGATATTTGTAATTTAATACATGAAAATGGAAATGAAGTAGAAATAATAAGTAAATATATACCTAATTATGATATTATACTTATGGGTGGACTTAATTACCCAGCATTTTTTGAGAGATTTACAGGACAAACAGGTTTAAAGATAATAGAATTATCAACTAAGCCAATATTCATTGGTTAGGAGTATATATGAGAAATAAATTAAATTTAAAAGTTAAAGCATTTGAAACAAGTATTATTTGGGTATTACTTGCAAGTTTAATTTCTGGATTACTACTTTTAGGTAAATTACTTACTATGCGTAATAATTACATAAGCTTTAAAATGCATGTATTTAATTTTGAAGATTTAGTAAATGAAATGTCTAAATATATGAATACATTAAAAGATTTAGAAGTATTACTGCAAATATATAGAATTTCAATATTGATACTTTGTATAGTTATAGCATTTTTCATAATTTATAGAATAGCAACAAAAGAAATTTTTAAATTAACGAAGTTTAGTTTTATAATATCTTTTATAACATTAATGTTTTCTTGCTATTTAGTATATATTACAAAAGATATATTTTATGCTTTAAAAACATTAAATAACAGATTATATGATACAGATTTTTCAAAGATAGCATATCTTGCATCTAAGTTTCAAAAGATAAAAAATATTAGATATATTGCAATAACAATATTTTTCTTAGTTTTAGCATTAACAATAATTGCTTTAATAATTAATATTTATGAAGCGACTAAAAAAAGTGATATAGTATTGTTTCCAACAGTAAATTCTGCTATTTTATCAATTAGTGTAATAACTTTTTTAATTTTAATTTTTGTAACATATAGAATTAATGCAGGGAGTAATATAATAAGGCCGTTTGACTATATCATGATAGAATATGATACAGATGATAATGAAAATATAATTCCATATGCAAAAATTGATATCAAGAAAATTGAAAAAAAATATGTTGATCCATATATAAAAGATTTTTTAAAAACAGGATTAATATATGAAATTAAATCTAATAGAAAATACAATAATAAGTCGTTTTTAGATATTAAGGTTGCTTATGATATAGAAAAAGCAGAAGATTTAAAATTAAGTTTAAGAGAAACTGAAAAGAAAATATTACTTAAAGAGAAAGTTAGCATAGCAAAAAATAATGATGAAATTGATAAAGAAAAATTATTAAAAAAAATTGATAAAAAAGATACTAGATATATATCTAATGCTGATAGTGAACTAACTTTTAATAAGTTATTTTATTCAAAAGATAAAAATGGTAATTTAGAAGTGTATTTTATACAAAAAATTTCTGTTGATATATTGTCTAATACAGAATTAAATGAAATAGAAAAATCAGGTATAAATAAACTTGATGGACTTATTTATAGAATGGTATATTTAGGAAATGTATATATAAATGAGAAAAAAGATATATTATCATATAATGGTATAAATAAAAAGGATTTAATAAAACATATAAAACAGGAATCAGAATTTAATGAATATTTAAGAGAGATGAATATAAAGGAATTTTAGAAAGGGTTTAAATGAAGGAGAAGTTAAAAGTTCTTACTGAGCAATTACATAAAAGACTAGAAGAAGTTCTTGATATGGAAGAGTTAAATGAGATAAGAATAAAAGCACTTGGTAAAAAAAGTGAAATAAATGCTCTTATGAAAGAAATGGCAAAACTTACTCAAGATGAGAGAAAAGCTTTTGGTCAAATAATAAACGAAGTTAAATCAGAATTGCAAAATAGAATTGAGCAAAAAACATTTGAAATAAAAGAAATATTAAAGAAAAAAAGAATAAAAGAAGAAACTATAGATATTAGTTTACCAGGTAAAAAAACTAATTTAGGAAGTCTTCACCCTATAACTAAAACTATGTCAGAAATAAAAGAAATTGTTTCTAATATGGGATTTGATATAGTAGATGGACCTGAAATAGAATTAGTTAAGTATAATTTTGATGCACTTAATATTCCTACAACACACCCATCAAGAGAAAAAACAGATACTTTCTATATAGATAATGACTTACTATTAAGAACACAAACTTCACCTATGCAAATTAGGTATATGTTAGAAAATGAACCACCATTTAGAATGATTTCACTTGGTAAGGTATATAGACCTGATTATGATGTTTCTCATACACCTATGTTTCATCAAGTTGAAGGACTTATGGTAGGAGAAGATGTTTCTTTTGCTAACTTTAAGGCATTACTTGAATTAATTGTAAAAAGAATATTCGGGGAAGATAGAAATGTAAGATTTAGACCGCATTTTTTCCCATTCACTGAGCCTAGTGCTGAAATGGATGTTGAATGTGGTATATGCAAAGGTTCTGGCTGTAGACTTTGTAAGGGTACAGGTTGGCTAGAAATACTAGGTAGTGGTATGGTTAATAACAAGGTATTAGAAGCTGGTGGTATAGACTCTACGAAGTATCAAGGATTTGCCTTTGGTATAGGTATAGAAAGAGTAACTATGCTTAAATATGGTATAGATGATTTAAGATCATTTTTTGAAAATGATATAAGATTTTTAGAGCAGTTTTAGGGGGGTAGAGATGTTAATTTCTTTAAATTGGTTAAACCAGTATGTAGATATTAAAGATAAAGATATTAATGAGCTAGAAAATGCTCTAACAATGATAGGTCAAGAAGTAGAAAAAATAGAAAATAAATATGGACATTTAGATAAGGTTTTAACCGCTAAAATAGTTAAGTATGAAATGCACCCAGATTCAGACCATTTAACTATTTGTCAAGTTGATAATGGAACTGAAATTTTGCAAGTAGTTTGTGGTGCACCTAATCATAAAGAAGGCGACATAGTTGCTATGGCACAAATAGGTGCTAAATTAGGAGAAGATTTCATTATAAAAAAAGGTAAAATAAGAGGAGAAGCATCAAACGGTATGCTTTGTTCACTCGCTGAATTAGGTTTAGGAGATGAAGCAGATGGTATTATGATACTACCTAAAGATACTCCGTTAGGTGTGCCTATTAATAAACTATACGATAAAGATGATATAGTTTTTGAATTAGAAATAACACCAAATAGACCTGATTGTTTATCGTATATGGGTATTGCAAGAGAATTATCTGCTTACTATAATTTACCATTAAAAAAACCTGACACTAAAATAATGTCAGAAATAGATAAAACAAATTATTCTACTGTAAATATAGACAATGCCAATATTTCTAAAAGATATATGACAAGAATAATAGAAGGTGTTAAAGTAACTGATAGTCCAAAATGGCTTAAAGATAAATTAGAAGTATTGGGCATGAAAAGTGTAAATAACATAGTAGATGCTTCAAATTTTGTAATGCTAGAACTTAATCAACCAAATCATATTTTTGATTTAGATAAGATAGATAGCAATATAATAATAAGAAATGCAAAAGAAAATGAAAAAATTATTACATTAGATGATAATGAATTAGAATTAGATACTAATGATATAGTTGTAAGTTCTAATAATGAAGTTATAGCATTAGCAGGAGTTATGGGTTCTAAAAAACATTCAGTAACTAATGAGACTACAAATATATTATTAGAAGTGGCACATTTTGATTCACAAAGTGTTAGAAAAACAAGTAGAAAATTTGCTATAATTTCTGAATCTTCATATAGATTTGAGCGTAGTGTAGATATAGAAAATCAAATAAATGTAATAAATAGACTTGCTAATGTAATAGTAGAAGTAGCGGGTGGAAAAGTTTTAAATGGTATAGTATATAAATATCTAGAAAAACAAACTGTAAATACAACTAGTCTTGATTTAGAAAGATTATATAGATTTATAGGTAAAAATATAGGAAAAGAAAAAGTTATTAGTATATTAGAAAACTTAGAAATAAAGGTGGTAGATAAAGTAGACACATTAGAATTAACACCACCAACTTATAGACAAGACCTATTATTAGAACAAGACTATTTTGAAGAAGTAATAAGAATGTATGGATTTGATAACATAGAAAATATACTTCCTAAATTAGATATAAAAGAAAATAAGGTAATAGATACTACGGCTCTAAATTATAGGTTAAAAAATATATGTTCTTCAATTGGTTTAAGAGAAGTAATAAACTATAGTTTTATACCTAAAAAAGCTTATGAAATGACTAAGCAAAGTTTAGAGGATACAATAGAAATTGAAAACCCTATAACAGAAGATTTTGCTATTATGCGTAAGAGTTTAATGTTTAGTTTACTAAAAAATGTTAAAGACAACTTTAATAGAAGTTTTAATGATATTAAACTATTTGAAGTGAGTAAAACTTTTGAAAAGAAAAATGACGAAATACTTGAATCTACTAAATTAGGAGTAGTATTAGCAGGAAGTAAAGATAAGAATATTTATGCTAATGAGTTAGTTTATGACTTTTATGATATAAAAGGTATAGTAGAAAGTATTTTAGAAAGTCTTAATGTAACTTCATATAAAGTATTAAGGACTGATAATGAAAGTCTACATACTGGTCGTGGAGCTGATATATTCATAGGTAGAGATTTAATAGGAAGTTTTGGAGAAATACACCCTGATTTAGATGAAAACTTTGATTTTGATGGTAAGAAAGTAATGTATTTTGAATTAGATATAGAGAAAATTAAAAAATATATGAAAGATAGTATAAAATATCAAAGTATAAGTAAGTATCAAGTAGCTACTAGAGATTTAGCCTTTGTGGTTGGAGAAAGAGTATTAGTAGGAGATGCTATTAAGTCTATAGAAAAAATAGATAAAATAGTAAAAAAAATACATTTATTCGATATTTATCAAGGTATAGGCATTGAAAAAGGTTGTAAGAGTTTTGCGATAAGTATACTTATGAGAGATGAAAATAAGACATTAGAAGAAAAAGAAATAAATTCTGTTTTAGATAAAATTATAGCGAAATTATCAAAAGAGTATGGTGCAGTTATAAGAAAGTAGAGGGAAATATGAAAAAGAGTATAATGACAGTTATTATAGTTTTAATGACTATGGCTTGTTCAGGTATTAATTCTAATATATATATTCCGAATTTCTACATAAATAAAAAAGCAAATGAAAAAATATATATTAAAGAAAATTTAATAGCAGATTTAGAAGTTAAAAATGTTGATACTAGGGTAAAAGATGGAAAAATACATTCAACTTTATCTTATTCTTATGGTGATACAAAAGGAATAATTAAGGTTGCAACAGGATTATTGATAGAAGGGAATAAACTATATTTAAAAGATGTTGAATTTATTAGAGATAGTCAAGATTCTACAATAACAACAGCAATTGAAAAATTAATTTTAAAAGCTATGGAATATAAAGTATTATATGATTTTTCTGAAAGAAATATCATAGTTGATGATATAGAATTGACAAATAAAGGAATGACTTTAAAGATAAGTAAGTAGTATAGAAAAAGAGTATTAGGTATAATTTATCTTAATACTCTTTTTTGATAGTTATTATTTAATATGACAATATTTAATGTAAAACGTCACATAAAA